>NZ_JBMOWQ010000244.1:0-15788 GCF_049310485.1 Pseudomonas sp. GZD-209 | reverse complement strand
CTCCCACGCCGCCGTTTGTAGGTCGCGTGGGAGCGGGCTTGCCCCGCGACGCTTTTCAGGCCCGGAACTGCCCCAGGCTCGCCCGCAACTGCGTCGCCAGGTCGTCCAGCACCTTGCTGCTGGCCGTGGTCTGCATCACCACCTCGGCTGACCGCTCGGCCTGGGCATGGATGTTCTCCACCCGCCCACGCACCGCCTGCGCGCCATTGGCCTGCTGTTCCGCCGCACGGGTAGCCAGGCCGATCGCCGCATGCACCTGCTCCACCGCAGCCTGCACCGACTGCTGACGCCGTTCGTTGTCACGCAGCACCAGCAAGCCTTCGCTGGCCTGGCGCCCGGCCTGGCTGATGGTGGCGACCGCCTCCTTGGCACCCTCCTGCAAGGCGGTGATGTGCGACTGGATATCGCCGGTCGAACTCTGCGTCTTGCTCGCCAGCGCCCGCACCTCGTCAGCCACCACGGCGAAGCCACGCCCGGTCTCGCCCGCCCGCGCCGCCTCGATGGCGGCATTGAGCGCCAGCAGGTTGGTCTGCTCGGCAATGCCGTGGATGACCGTCAGCACCACTTCGATCTGCTCGCTTTGCTTGGCCAGCCGCTCGATCACCTGGGAGCCGGTCTCTACTTCGCCGGCCAGGTTCTCGATCAGCCGCGCCAGCTGCGTAGACGCCCGGCTGTTCTCATCGGTGGCCTGGCGGATATCCACCACCTGCTGCAATGCGGCCTGCATGGCATGGCTTTCGGCCTGGGCCTCGTCAGCCATGCTCGACAGGTCGCGCAGGCTGGCGGCCACTTCATCGCGCTGCAGCGCCGCCGCAGCGTCGGCCCCGGCATTGCGCTGGGTCATGCTGCCGATCTCCACCCCGGTGCGCTGGGCCACTTCACCAGCCTCACGCACGATGGGTTGCAGCTTGTCGACGAAGCGGTTGACCGCCGAAGCCATGTCGCCGATTTCGTCGCGGCTGTCGAGGGTCACACGCTTGGTGAGGTCGCCCTCACCCGCGGCCAGGTCGTTGAGCGCGGCAATCAGCAGGCGCAGCTTGCTGAGCACCCGGCGCCCAAGCACCACGGCGACCACCAGCAATACCCCCAGCCCGACCAGCACCAGGCCCAGACCGATACGCCAGCGCAACTCGCCTGCGGCGTCACGCACGGTCTGCGCGGTATTGGCCTGCATCGCCGTGGCGCTGTTCTGGGCGGTTTCCAGGCGGGCGCGCAGGGCCTTGCCACTGTCGGCGGCGGCGGCCACCAGGCTGTCGCCGACCAACTGCTCACCACTGCCGATCAACGCGGCAAAACGCTGGTCGAGCGCCTTCAGCTCCTGATCGACGCCCGCCGTGGAAACGCCCATCAGCACCTTGCCGATCTCGGCGCCATTGGGGCTGATGGATGCTTCGACGAAGTACACCGACGGGTCCTTGCGCGCCGCATCCAGCACCTTGTCCAGCGCCCGCTCGCCCTGGCCCTTGTCCATCAGTGCCTGGTTGATCGGGTTCTGCCGGTTGAGGTAGCGGGTCAGGTGCTGGCCCTGGGCGTCGTCATAGATCACAAACAGTACGTTGGGATTGCGCTGGGCGCGGCGGGCGAAGTCCGACAACACCGGCACGTCGTTATCCCAGATGGCCCGCGGCGCCACCGACGCCAAGAGTTCGGCCATGTCGTTGGCCGAGTCCTTGAGGTTCTTTTCCAGGGTCGCGCGCAGTTGCTGCTGCTCGCCCTGCAACCGCTCGGAAAGGCCGGCACTCAGGCGCTGGCGGGTACTGGCAGAGAGGCTGTCGAGCCCGGCGCGTACATCCTGGCCGGCCTGTTCCAGTTCTGCGGCCAGTTTCTGGCTGTCATGCCCCAGGCGCTCGCCCAAATCGGCCTCCAGGGCCGTGACCGTGCTCCGCGTCAGTGCAACGGCAACCAGCACCTGCACCAGAAGAGCGATACCAAGCGCAACAAACACAGGCCGCAACAGGCGGCTTCGTAACAGTGAAAGGATGGCAGACACGTTGTAACCCTCGTGTTTCTGGCGCCATTACTTTGATGGCATCTACGGAAACTTCTTACAGCAAGGGTTGTGCCTGAGGCATGAGGTATAAACGCCAAATATACGCAGCGATTATGCATGGGAGTGACGGTGCGCCGATGCGACTTGCCCCTCGAAGGCTGCATCGCGGGGCAAGCCCGCTCCCACGAAGCCTGCGCAAACAAAAACGCCGCGCCTCCTTGCGGGGGCGCGGCGCTCAGTCAGCTAGCGGGTAGCTGATCAGGCAAACGGATGACGCAGCACGATGGTTTCGTTGCGGTCCGGGCCAGTCGAGATGATGTCGATCGGCGCGCCGACCAGCTCCTCGATGCGCTTGATGTAATCGCGCGCGGCCTGTGGCAACTCTTCCAGGGTTTTAGCGCCCAGGGTCGACTCGCTCCAGCCTGGCATCTCTTCGTACACCGGCTCCAGGCCGATGTAGCTGTCGGCATCGGAAGGTGCGTCGATGACGGCACCGTTCTCGTTCTTGTAGCCCACGCAGATGTTGATGGTTTCCAGGCCGTCCAGTACGTCCAGCTTGGTCAGGCAGATGCCCGAGATGCTGTTGACGTCGATGGCGCGACGCAGGATTACCGCATCGAACCAGCCGCAACGACGGGCACGGCCGGTGGTGGAACCGAACTCGTGACCACGCTTGGCCAGGGTAGCGCCGGTTTCGTCGAACAGTTCGGTCGGGAACGGACCGGAACCGACACGGGTGGTGTAGGCCTTGGTGATGCCGAGGATGTAGTCCAGGTACATCGGGCCAACGCCGGAACCGGTGGAGATGCCGCCAGCGGTGGTGTTGGAGCTGGTCACGTACGGGTAGGTACCGTGGTCGATGTCCAGCAGCGAGCCCTGGGCGCCTTCGAACATGATGTCCTTGCCGGCGCGGCGCAGGTTGTGCAGCTCGGCGGTAACGTCGAGCATCATCGGCTTGAGCTGCTCGGCGTAGGCCATGCACTCGTCCAGGGTCTGCTGGAAGTCGATGGCCGGCTCTTTGTAGTAATTCACCAGCTGGAAGTTGTGGTAGTCCAGCAGCTCACCGAGCTTGGCGGCGAAACGCTCGCGGTGGAACAGGTCGCCCACACGCAGGCCGCGGCGTGCGACCTTGTCTTCGTAGGCTGGGCCGATGCCACGGCCGGTGGTGCCGATCTTGGCTTCGCCACGGGCTTTTTCACGGGCCTGATCGAGGGCCACGTGGTACGACAGGATCAGCGGGGCAGCCGGGCTGATGCGCAGACGCTCGCGCACCGGTACGCCCTTCTCTTCCAGCTTGGTGATTTCGCGCATCAGCGCATCCGGAGCAACGACCACGCCGTTGCCGATCAGGCACTGTACGCCTTCACGCAGGATGCCCGACGGAATCAGGTGCAGAACGGTCTTCTCACCGTTGATCACCAGGGTGTGACCCGCGTTGTGGCCACCTTGGTAGCGCACGACGGCGGCAGCATGTTCGGTCAGCAGATCGACGATCTTGCCTTTGCCCTCATCACCCCACTGGGTGCCCAGGACGACGACATTCTTACCCATAACACTTGTCCTCATTCACGCAAACTTGGTTGCCGGCCCATCGCCGGCGAAGAATCTCAATGGGTCAGCGGCAGAACCTGCCAGCGCCCGTCTTGCTGAATCAATTGCCGATCACAATCCGCCTCAAGGGCAGCACTCAGCGGCTGGCCAGGCAGAGCCTGGACCACACGCTGGCCCTCGTTGCGCAACTGGCAGACTTGCTGCCAGAGGGCCGCATCACCGCTGTCGGGCATCCAGATGCCGCCAGCCGGGAGTACGACCTCCGCTCGCCCCAGTGTGACCAGGGTCTTCAAATCCGTGGAGAAACCGGTAGCCGGGCGTGCCCGGCCGAAGTCGGCGCCGATGTCGTCGTAACGCCCGCCCTGGGCGATCGATTGACCCTCGCCAGGCACGAACACGGCGAACACCACGCCGGTGTGGTAGTGGTAGCCGCGCAGTTCGCCGAGGTCGAAGTACAGCGGCAGGTCCGGGTAGCGCGAGGCCAGGCGATCAGCGATCGCCAGCAGGTCGTCCAGCGCTGCCAGCACGCTGGCCGGGGCACGGCCCAGGCGCACGCGGGCTTCGGCCAGCACTTCGCGACCACCGCACAGCTCGCACAGGGCGCGCAGCATGTTGCCGAGGTCCTGCGGCAGGTTGGCGGTCAGCGCCTGAACTTCATCGACAGCCTTGCGCTGCAGGGCGTCGAACAGCTGCTGCTCGACGTCACCCGACAGGTTGGCGGCGCGGGCAAGGCCACGGTAGATGCCGACATGGCCGAGGTCCATGTGCACATCCGCCACGTCGGTCAGCTGCAGCGTGGTGAGCATCAGGCTGATGATTTCGACATCGCTGGTAGGGCTGGCGTCGCCGTACAGCTCGGCGCCCAACTGGATCGGGCTGCGCGAGGTGGACAGCGCGCGTGGCTGGGCGTGCAGCACGCTACCGGCATAGCACAGGCGGCTCGGGCCTTCGCGGCGCAGGGTGTGGGCATCGATACGCGCCACCTGCGGGGTGAAGTCGGCGCGGAAACCCATCAGGCGCCCGGACTGCGGATCGACAACCTTGAAGGTGCGCTCGTCCAGGTCCGCACCGGCACCGGTCAGCAGCGACTCCAGGTATTCGATATGGGGGGTGACCACCAGCTCGTAACCCCAGCTCTGGAACAGGTCCAACACCTGCCGACGCGCGATCTCGATGCGCGCAGCCTCAGGTGGCAGTACTTCCTCGATGCCATCTGGCAAAAGCCAGCGGTCTACCGTTGCCATTACGCCATTTCCCCTTTGGTCCGGGCGGCCACCCTGCGGGCTAGCCTTGAGTGAAACGGGCCCTGGCGGACAGCAGCGGGCAGGACCGAACCCAGCGCAGCCACCGTTACCAACACCCTTGAATACCTTGCGCCGGGGCCGTTTCATCGGCCAATCAACCTTACAGACGCAAAAAAGCCGGGAATTTCCCGGCTGCCGCATCATACACCCCTTTTCATTCAGGATGCACCCCGCCAGGCATTTTAGCTGCCGGGCGGGGGGCGCCCCTCATGAGAGCAACCTCAGGGCTTGCTCTTGTCCAGGAAACGGAAGAACTCGTTCTTCGGGTCCAGGATCAGCACGTCGCTCTTGCTGGAGAAGCTCTCGCGGTAGGCCTGCAGGCTACGGTAGAACGCGTAGAAATCGGCGTCCTGGGTGTAGGCCTTGGCATAGATGGCAGCCGACTGGGCGTCGCCATCACCACGGGTCTCTTCCGCTTCACGATACGCTTCGGCCAGCAGCACGCGGCGCTGACGATCGGCGTCGGCACGGATGCCTTCGGCCAGCTCGTTACCCTTGGCGCGGTGCTCGCGGGCTTCACGCTCACGCTCGGTGCTCATGCGGTCGAACACGCTGCGGTTGACTTCCTTGGGCAGGTCGATGGCCTTGACGCGAACGTCGACCACTTCGATGCCCAACTCCTTGCTGGCCATGCGGTTCAGCGAGGCGGTGATGTCAGCCATCAGTGCGTCACGCTCACCCGACACCACTTCGTGCAGGGTGCGCTTACCGAACTGGTCACGCAGGCCGCTTTCCAGACGACGCGACAGGCGCTCGTCGGCGATCTGCTTCATACCCGAGGTAGCGGTGTAGTAGCGCTCGGCGTCCTTGACGCGCCACTTGGCGTAGGCGTCGACCATCACTGCTTTCTTCTCCAGCGTCAGGAAACGCTGGGTCGGGGCGTCGAGGGTCATCAGGCGGGCGTCGAACTTGCGCACCTGGTTCACGTACGGCACCTTCACATGCAGGCCAGGCTGGACATCGGCCTTGACCACGCGACCGAACTGCAGCAATACCGCGCGCTCGGTTTGCGAAACGATGTAGAAGCAGTTCCAGGCGACAACGGCCAGCACCACAGCTCCGATCAGGGCGATCAGCGATTTATTGCTCATCAGCGGCTCTCCCTAGAACGCGGCGGCTGTTGTTGCTGTTGCAGGTCCTGCGCGGCGCGCGCGGCGGCGTCGTTAGCCGACGACGTCGATGCACCGGCGGCTGGAGCTGCAGCGCTGTTGCGGCTGCCTTCGACCATCTTGTCCAGCGGCAGGTAGAGCATGTTGTTCTGCCCATCCTTGGTTGCCACCAGGACTTTGCTGGAGTTGCTGTAAACCTCCTGCATGGTCTCGAGGTACAGGCGCTG
This sequence comes from Pseudomonas sp. GZD-209, assembly GCF_049310485.1. Taxonomy (NCBI): domain Bacteria; kingdom Pseudomonadati; phylum Pseudomonadota; class Gammaproteobacteria; order Pseudomonadales; family Pseudomonadaceae; genus Pseudomonas; species Pseudomonas sp. GZD-209. The sequence continues at coordinate 9,607 of NZ_JBMOWQ010000244.1, read as the reverse complement.
GCGGGTAATTTCCGGCGCCTTGCGGTACTCGGTCACCAGCTTGGTGAAGCGATCGGCCTCACCCTTGGCGCGGGCGATGACTTCATCGCGGTAGCCGTTGGCGTCCTCGATGATGCGCTGCGCCTGACCACGGGCTTCCGGCACCACGCCGTTGGCGTAGGATTCGGCCTGGTTGCGGGCACGCTGCTCGTCTTCACGGGCACGGATCACGTCGTCGAAGGCCTCTTGCACTTCACGCGGGGCTGCCGCGCTCTGCACGTTGACCTGGGTCACGGTGATACCGGTCCGGTAGGTGTCGAGGAAACGCTGCAGGCGCTCGCGGATGTCCACGGCCATCTGCTCACGGCCTTCGGTCAGTACCTGGTCCATCGAGGTGGAACCCACCACGTGGCGCAGGGCGCTGTCGGTCGCATGCTGCAGGCTGACTTCCGGCTGGTCGACGTTGAGCACGAAGTCCTGCAGGTTGCTGATGCGGTACTGCACGGTCAGCGGCACTTCGACGATGTTCTCGTCTTCGGTGAGCATCTGGCCCTGCTTGGTGTAGGCCCGCTCACGGGTCACGTTTTCCATGTACTTGCGGTCGATCGGCGGGAAATAGATATTCAAGCCGGGGCCGACGGTCTCGTAGTACTTGCCGAAGCGCAGCACGACTGCCTGCTCCTGCTCGTCCACCACGTACACGGCGTTGTACAGCCAGATTGCCGCCAGCACCGCCAGGCCTACGCCCAGCAGGCCCAGGCCGCCACCTTTGCCGATATTGCGGTCGCTGTTGCCACCGCGCTTCTTGCCACTGCCGAACATGCCGTTCAGGCTGTCCTGCAGCTTGCGGAAGGCCTCGTCCAGATCCGGTGGACCTTTCTTGTCGCCACCGCCGCCACCGCCACCGCGACGACCGCCCCAGGGATCCTGATTGTTCGAGTTGCCACCCGGCTCGTTCCAAGCCATAGCGCTCTCCATCTGATAAAGCAAAGACGCGCCCACGGCGCGCCGTCCAATGCTACAGAATGCCTGTCACTGCTGCCCGGCGACCTCGACGAGCATTTATTGCAAAGTGTGTTGCTCGACAAACACTTGCGGCTCCATGCCTTCGCGGCTGACCAGGCGATTCAACTCGACCCTGGGCAGTCGCACGCTCAGCAGGCTGCGCCCTTCTTCATCATGCTCTTCACTCTGCACGGCACCCAACGCGAAGAATTGCGCGCGCAAGCGGGCAAATCGCTGCTCCAGGCACAGGGTTCCGACATAAAGATCATCCCCCAGCAATTCGGCAACTGCCTGGCCAACCAGCTCCAGGCCTCGTCCGTCACGTGCCGATACCCAGACCCGCTGCGGCTTGCCGTCGGCATCGCGCTGGATCTGCGGCTCGACATCTTCGAGCAGGTCGAGTTTGTTATACACCTCGAGGATCGGCAAGCCTTCAGCGCCAATCTCGCTCAGCACCGCCAATACCTGCTCGATCTGCTCCATGCGCTCGGGCTCATGGGCGTCGATCACGTGCAGCAGCAGGTCGGAGTTGCTCGACTCTTCGAGCGTAGCCCGAAATGCCTCGACCAGCTTGTGCGGCAAGTGGCGGATGAAACCCACGGTGTCGGCCAGCACGATCGGCCCAAGGTCGGCCAGTTCAAGCCGGCGCAGCGTAGGGTCGAGGGTGGCGAACAGCTGGTCCGCGGCATAGACCTCGGACTGCGTGAGGGCGTTGAACAGGGTCGACTTGCCGGCGTTGGTGTAACCCACCAGCGACACGGACGGGATGTCGGCACGCTTGCGCCCGCGACGGGCCTGCTCGCGCTGGCTGCGCACCTTCTCGAGGCGGCCCTTGATCTGGCGCAGGCGCACCCGCAACAGACGGCGGTCGGTTTCCAGCTGGGTTTCACCCGGGCCGCGCAGGCCGATACCGCCCTTTTGCCGCTCAAGGTGAGTCCAGCCGCGTACCAGCCGCGTGCTCATGTGCTCGAGCTGGGCCAGTTCGACCTGCAGCTTGCCTTCGTGAGTACGCGCCCGTTGGGCGAAGATATCGAGAATCAGCCCGGTACGGTCCAGCACGCGACACTCGAAGACACGTTCGAGGTTACGTTCCTGGCTGGGCGTGAGGGTGTGATTGAAAATCACCAGGTCAACATCTTCGGTTTTGACCAGGTCGCGCAATTCCTCGACCTTGCCGCTACCGATCAGAAACTTGGCGGTGGGCTGATGCCGTGACACTGTCGCCAGTGTAACGATCTCGGCTCCGGCCGACAGCGCCAGCTCCTGAAACTCCTGCGGGTCTTCGCGCGCCTCAGGGTTCTGACCTTCCAAGTGAACGAGCAGCGCTCGCTCACCACCACCGTGGCGCTCAAAGAACAATGCAGGCTCCTACTATTTTCAAGCGTTGCCTTGCTCGCTGTCGCCATGCTCGCCATCGGTCGGGCTAGGCAGACGAACTGGACGGGCAGGTACGACAGTCGAAATCGCGTGCTTGTAGACCATCTGGCTGACGGTGTTCTTCAGCAGCACGACGAACTGGTCGAACGATTCAATCTGGCCCTGCAACTTGATCCCGTTGACCAGATAGATCGAAACCGGGACCTTTTCTTTTCTCAAGGTGTTCAAGTAAGGGTCTTGTAGCGAATGCCCTTTTGACATATGCCGCACTCCTGTAAGGATCAATAGTAAAAAACAAGAAAATTCAGTAATTGCTGCCGCCTTTCGCAAGAATAGACGGCAATAAGCAGGGACTCAGCTCAATATGGAGACGGCCCCAAGGTATTTCAAGGTGCGGGACAGATTGTCGCAGGCCAGGCTATCCAGCCAGTGCACGTCGGACCAACCGCGCAACCAGGTGAATTGGCGCTTGGCCAATTGACGCGTGGCAATGATACCGCGTTCACGCATCTCATTCTCAGTTAGCTGGCCGTCCAGATAATCCCAGACCTGCCGATACCCCACTGCCCGTATAGACGGCAGCCCGGCGTGCAAGTCACTTCTGGCTCGCAGCGATCGGACCTCGTCGACGAAGCCCTGTTCCAGCATCTGCGAAAATCGTAACGCAATTCGCTCATGCAAAATGTGACGATCTGTAGGCGCTATGGCCAGGCTGGCGACAGTATAGGGCAAATGCCCGCTCGCGCCTGCGTCTGCGCCGCGACTTTCGGCGAATTGTCGCTGGCGGTGGGCAGTCATGCTTTCGCCGCTCACCCGGTACACCTCAAGCGCGCGAATCAGGCGCTGCGGGTCATTCGGATGGATACGCGCCGCCGACTCGGGGTCCACCTCGGCCAGCTGGCGATGCAACTCGGCCAGGCCCAGCTCGCCGGCCTGGGCCTCGAGCTCGGCGCGAACATTTGCATCGGCCGGCGGCATGTCGGCCAAGCCGTCGACCAAAGCCTTGTAATAAAGCATGGTGCCGCCGACCAGCAGCGGGATCTTGCCGCGCGCGGTGATCTCGGCCATGGCCTCGAGCGCATCGGTGCAGAACTGCTTTGCCGAATAGCTCTCGGCCGGGTCGAGGATATCGATCAGACGATGCGGATGGGCGGCCAGCACCTCTTTCGACGGTTTGGCAGTACCGATATCCATGCCGCGATAGACCAGCGCCGAATCGACACTGATCAGCTCGCACGGCAGCACCTTGGTCAGCTCGATGGCCAGGTCGGTCTTGCCGGCCGCCGTCGGGCCCATGAGGAATATCGCCGGGGGTTTCATGCTCATCTCATCGCCCCCGCAGGAACAGCTTGTCCAGGTCGTCCAGGCCCATCTGGGTCCAGGTCGGCCGGCCATGGTTGCACTGGCCGCTGCGCTCGGTGTTCTCCATGTCGCGCAGCAGGGCGTTCATTTCCGGGATCGCCAGGCGCCGGTTGGCGCGCACCGCACCGTGGCAGGCCATGGTCCCGAGCAATTCGTTCAGGTGCGCCTGGATGCGGTCGCTGCTGCCGTACTCCATCAGGTCGGCGAGTACGTCCTGCACCAGGCGGTTGGCCTCGGCCTGCTTGAGCAGCGCCGGGATCTGCCGGATCGCCAGGGTTTCCGGGCCCAGGCGCTGCAGCTCGAAGCCCAGGCGCTGGAACCACTGGGCGTGTTCTTCGGCGCAGTCGGCCTCGCGCTGGCTCAGCGCCAGCGACTCCGGCACCAGCAGCGGCTGGCCGCTCAGGCCTTCACTGGCCATGGCCACCTTGAGGCGCTCGTACATGATCCGCTCGTGGGCGGCATGCATGTCCACCAGCACCAGGCCGATGGCGTTCTCGGCCAGAATGTAGATGCCTTTGAGCTGAGCCAGGGCATAGCCCAGTGGCGGGATATCACCCTGGCTGTCCGGCAACGCTCCCGGCGCCGCTGTGGCGTTGTCCAGCGGCGCATAGAACTCGCGGTAGACCGCCTGGGCCTCACCGGCAGCGACCGGCTGGGACGGGCGCGGGGTGTATTGGTACTGATAGCCCGCGCCGGCGCCGCCCGAGGAGAACGACTGACGCGCCTCGCCCTGGGGCTGCTCCAGTACCGGCGACGCCAGGCGCATTTCGCCCTGGGGGCCGAATTCGCCGGCCTGCTGGCCGCTCGGGCGAATCAGTTCGGCGGTTGCCGCGGGGGCCGCCAGCTGGTCCTCAGGCCGCACATCGGCCAGGGCCCGGTGCAGGGTGCCATAGAGGAAATCGTGGACCATCCGCCCTTCGCGGAAGCGCACTTCGTGCTTGGTCGGGTGCACGTTGACGTCGACACCGGTCGGGTCGAGTTCGAGGAACAGCACGAAGGTCGGGTGCCGGCCATTGAACAGCACGTCGCGGTAAGCCTGGCGCACCGCGTGGGCGACCAGCTTGTCGCGCACCGCGCGGCCATTGACGAAGAAGTACTGCAGGTCTGCCTGGCTGCGCGAAAACGTCGGCAGGCCAACCCAGCCCCACAATCGCAGGCCGTTGCGCTCGACATCGATCGGTAAAGCCTGCTCGAGGAAGCCCGGGCCACAGATGGTACCCACACGCCGCGCCCGGGCCATCTCGTCGGCCGCCTCGTGCAGGCTGAAGATGGTCTTGCCGTTGTGGCGCAGGTGGAAGCCCACGTCGAAGCGCGCCAGCGCCAGGCGCCGGATGACTTCCTGCAGGTGATCGAATTCGGTTTTCTCGGCCTTGAGGAACTTGCGCCGGGCCGGGGTATTGAAGAACAGGTCACGCACCTCCACCGAGGTGCCGACCGGGTGCGCGGCTGGCTGCACGCGCGGGAGCATGTCGCGGCCTTCGGTCTCTACCTGCCAGGCTTCGCCGGCGTCGGCGGTGCGCGATGTCAGGGTCAGGCGGGCCACCGAGCTGATGGAGGCCAGGGCCTCACCGCGAAAGCCCAGGCTGAGCACGCCTTCGAGGTCTTCCAGCTCACGGATCTTGCTGGTGGCGTGGCGCGCCAGGGCCAGCGGCAGGTCGTCCGGGGCAATGCCGCTGCCGTTGTCACGTACCCGCAGCAGCTTCACGCCGCCCTGCTCGACCTCGACTTCGATCCGCCGGGCGCCGGAGTCGAGGCTGTTCTCCAGCAACTCCTTGGCCACCGAGGCCGGGCGCTCGACCACCTCGCCCGCGGCGATCTGGTTGGCCAGCCGCGGGCTGAGCAGCTGGATGCGCGAGCCGCCATTCATTGTTGCGACGCCAGGGTGGTGCCCGGAATGTCGAGGTGCTGGCCGACTTTCAGCTCATCGGTCTTCAGGCTGTTGCTGCTGCGCAGGCTGGCAACGCTGACCTGGTAGCGCACGGCGATCATTGCCAGGGTTTCGCCGGGGCGCACGGTGTGATCGCGCGGGCCCTGGGCAATCTTGCCGCTGTCACGCAGCCAGGCGATGTAGGTGCCCGGTGGCGGGTTCTGCTGGAAGAACTGGCGCACGCCGGTATGGATCGAACGGGCCAGCGCCTGCTGGTGGCTGCGCGTGGCCAGCTTGGCCGCCTCGTTGGCATTGGAGATGAACCCGGTTTCAACGAGGATCGATGGAATGTCCGGCGACTTCAGCACCATGAACCCGGCCTGCTCGACGCGCTGCTTGTGCAGCGGGGTCACCCGGCCCATGTTGCCCAGCACCTTTTGCCCAACGTTGAGGCTGGAGCTGAGGGTGGCGGTCATCGACAGGTCGAGCAGTACCCCGGCGAGCATGCGGTCCTTGTCGTCGAGGCTGACGTTGCCGGCGCCGCCGATCAGGTCGGAACGGTTTTCCGTGTCGGCCAGCCAGCGCGCGGTCTCGGAGGTGGCACCGCGGTCGGACAGGGCGAATACCGAGGCACCAAAGGCAGCCTTGGACGGCGCGGCGTCGGCGTGAATCGAGACGAACAGGTCAGCGCCCTTCTTGCGGGCGATCTCGGTGCGCTTGCGCAACGGGATGAAGTAGTCGCCGGTACGGGTCAGCTCGGCGCGATAACCCTTCTCGCTGTTGATCTGACGCTGCAGTTCCTTGGCGATGTCGAGCACGATGTCTTTCTCGTGCTGCCCACGCGAGCCCGAGGCGCCCGGGTCTTCGCCACCGTGGCCGGCGTCGATGGCCACGACGATGTCGCGCTTGCCGGCAGGTGCCGGTGGCAGCTTGATCGCGGGTTGCACCGGGGTCACCGGCACCGCCGGCGTGGTCGCGGGCGGCTGCACCGCTGGGGGCGGTGTCGGGTTGCTGGCGGCGATGGCGTCGGCTTCCTGATCGTACAGGTCGACCACCAGGCGGTTGCCATACTGGGCATTCGGCGCCAGGGTGAAGCTCTTGGGCGATACGGCCTTTTTAAGGTCGATCACCACGCGCAGGTCGGTGGGCGTGCGCTGGGCCGAGCGCATGCTGTTGATCGGCGTGTTCGAGGTGGCCACGTTCAGCGGCCCACCCAGGGTGGCACCGTTGATATCGATGACCAGGCGATCCGGCGCGGTCAGGGTGAAGACGCTGTGCTGTACAGGCCCGGACAGGTCGAAGACCAGCCGCGTGTTGTCCGGCGCACGCCACAGGCGCACGCTCTTGACTTGAGTGACAGCCGCCAGAGCGTCAACGGTCACCGTTGTCAGCAGCAGCCCAACGACAGCGACCAGTGCGCGTATGCGCATACCTTTCCCCACTTACTGTTTGATTTTCTTGGCCAGATCGGCACACCAGGCTTCGCCGCGTGCCCCCTGCGGCGACAGGTTCAGCGAGCGCCCGCCCGCTTGCGGGCTTATGGTAATGGTCAGGTCGGGCTTTGGCAAAACGCCCGCACCTTTATCGGGCCATTCGAACAGGCACAGGGCGTCGCCCTCGAAGTAATCGCGAATCCCCATGAATTCAAGCTCTTCCGGATCGACCAGACGATACAGGTCGAAGTGAAACGCGCGAATGTCGCCGATCTCGTAGGGTTCGACCACGGTGAAGGTCGGGCTTTTGACCGGGCCGGTGTGGCCCAGGCCACGGATCAGGCCGCGGGACAGGGTGGTCTTGCCGGCGCCCAGGTCGCCCTCGAGAAAGATCACGCCATGACCGCCGGTCACTTCAGCCAGCTTCGCGCCGAAGTCGACGGTGGCCTCTTCATCGGCCAAAAACAGGGTTATGCCAGACACGCTGAATGTTCCTCCAACAATTCTCTAATGACCGCAACCAGATCGCTGGCCGCCAGGCCTCTTCCCTCAACCCCCAGCCGCTCGCCGGCACGGGCATGCAGCCACACCCCCAGGCAGGCTGCCTGCCAGGCGTCCAGCCCTTGGGCCAGCAACGCCGCCAGCACCCCGGTGAGCACATCGCCCAGCCCCGCGCCGGCCATGGCCGGATGACCGTGATCGCACAGCGCCAGCCGCCCGGCAGGGTCAGCCACCAGCGTACCGGCGCCCTTGAGCACACAGACGCTGGCATATTTGCGCGCCAGCTTGCGCGCGGCACCGGGCCGGTCGGCCTGCACCGCTTCGGTGGAGATCCCCAGCAGGCGCGCCGCCTCCCCCGGGTGCGGGGTCAGCACGCTGCCGCTGGGCAGCGCCAGCGGCGATCGCGCCAGCAGGTTGAGCGCATCGGCATCCCAGACTTGCGGCAGGTGCGCGTTGGCCACCGCCGACAACAGGCTGCGCCCCCAGGCCGCCTGCCCCAGCCCTGGCCCGACCACCAGCACCGAGGCACGCTCCAGCGGCCCCATCAACTGATTGGCCGAGCTCACGCCCAACCACATGGTTTCGGGCAGACGGGCCAACCCGGCAGCGACATGTTCGGGGCGCGTGGCCACACTGACCAGGCCGGCGCCACAACGCAGCGCGGCTTGGGCACTTAGCATCACCGCCCCGCCGGTGCCCAGATCGCCACCGACCACCAGCACATGGCCGAAGTCAGACTTGTGGGCGCCAGCAGCACGCGGCGGCAAGCCGGCCAGGGTCAGCCGATTGAGCGGTTGCGGGGTATTACCGGGGTGTTTGGTCTGAGGCATGGGGTCAAAGGCTCCGATGTCTGGCAGAATTATACGCACCTACACCCGTAATGCCTTGCCCATCCATGCCTGCCACGCTTCCAGACATCAACACATTGGCCCAATCGATCAAGGATTGGGGCCAGGAACTCGGTTTTGCCCACGTCGGCATCGCCGGCGTGGACCTTGGCGAGCACGAACAGCACCTGCAGCGCTGGCTCGCGGCCGGCTACCAGGGCGAGATGGAATACATGGGCGAGCACGGCACCAAGCGTTCGCGCCCCGCCGAGCTGATCCCCGGTACCCTGCGGGTGATCTCGCTGCGCATGGACTACCTGCCGGGCGACACGCAGATGGCGCAACGCCTGGCCCAGCCGGAAAAAGCCTATATCGCGCGCTACGCCCTGGGCCGCGACTACCACAAGCTGGTGCGCAAGCGCGTGCAGCACTTCGCCGACCGCATCCAGGAAGCCATCGGCCCGTTCGGCTACCGCGCCTTCGTCGACAGCGCCCCGGTGCTGGAGAAAGCCCTGGCGCAGGAAGCTGGCCTGGGCTGGATCGGCAAGAACACCTTGCTGCTCAACCGCAAGGCCGGCAGCTACTTCTTCCTCGCCGAACTGTTCGTCGACCTGCCGCTGCCGATCGACGGCGTGCAGGGCAGCGACCACTGTGGCCGCTGCCAGGCCTGCCTGGACATCTGCCCGACCCAGGCCTTCGTCGGCCCTTACCAGCTCGATGCACGGCGGTGCATTTCCTACCTGACCATCGAGCTGCGCCACGCCATTCCCGTGGAACTGCGCCCGCTGATCGGCAACCGGGTGTTCGGCTGCGACGACTGCCAACTGGTCTGCCCATGGAACCGCTTCGCCAAGACCACCACCGAGGATGACTTCATGCCACGGCGCGGCTTGGACAACGTCGAGTTGGCCGAGCTGTTCCTGTGGGATGAAAAGCGCTTTCTCGGCAGCACCGAAGGCTCGCCGTTGCGGCGTGCGGGGTATGAGCGGTTTTCCCGCAACCTGGCGGTGGGGCTGGGCAACGCGCCTACCACGATCCCGGTTGTAGAAGCGCTGAAAGCACGGCGCAACGACCCGTCGGCGTTAGTGCGCGAGCATGTGGAGTGGGCGCTGGGGCGGCACGGCGTCCTGTAGGCGATCATTCAGCCTTTCGGCGTGCGCAATCGCACAACGTGAAAGCGGCGGTACGTGGGAGCGGGCTTGCCCCGCGATCTCGGCGAAGCCGGTGCATCCAATCGCGGGGCAAGCCCGCTCCCA
>NZ_JBMOWQ010000243.1:0-18263 GCF_049310485.1 Pseudomonas sp. GZD-209 | reverse complement strand
GTTTGTGTTGTGACTCTTTCTCCTCCTTGCTCTCTTTTCCCTTTCTCCCCCCCCCCCCCCCCCCCCCCCCCGCTCCCACGAGTAGCCGAACAGCTCCTGCATCCCGCAGCAGCCGCGCACCATTCACTGCTGGTCGTTGTAGTGGAACTTGGGCATTTCCCAGTGGAAACGGATCGCCAGCAAGCGCACCAGGAACCCGCCAAACAGGGTCAGCAGCATCGCCTGCTCCGCCGGCACCTTGAAGTACACGCAGCCCAGGTAGAACCACGCCGCCGCGAACGACACGCTGGCGTACAGCTCGCGCCGGAACACCAACGGGATGTCGTTGCAGAAGATATCCCGCAGGATGCCGCCGAATACCCCGGTGATCACCCCGCTGATCGAGGCGACCAGGAAGCCCTGCCCCATCTCCAGCGCGGTCATGCAGCCGATCAGGGTGAACGCCACCAGCCCCAGGGCATCGAGCACCAGGAACAATGAGCGCAGATGGCGCATCAAGGGGGCGATGAAGATGGTCACCAGCGCGGCAAAACTGGTCAGCACCAGGTATTCCGGGTGTTTTACCCAGGTCAGCGGATAGTGCCCGAGCAGCACGTCACGCACCGAACCGCCACCCAGGGCGGTAACGCAGGCAATCAGCACCACACCGAACCAGTCCATGCCGCGACGGCCGGCAGACAGGGCGCCAGTCATGGCTTCGGCGGTGATGGCGATGAGGTAGAGCATCAACAACATGGTGCAGGTCCGTGCGGGAAAGGCGCGCAGTCTACCCAGTCGCGCGAGGCACCAAAAGAGGGCGCGCCGACGATTGTCGGCGCACGGCAAGCTCAGACCTTGATGAAGTGCTCGCGGTAGTGACGCAGTTCGGCGATCGATTCGCGAATGTCGTCCAGGGCCAGGTGGGTGCTGCCCTTCTTGAAGCTGTCACGCACGTTCGGCGCCCAGCGCGCGGCCAGCTCCTTGAGCGTGGAGACGTCGAGGTTGCGGTAGTGGAAGTAGTTTTCCAGCCCGCGCATGTGCCGGTACAGGAAGCGGCGATCCTGGCAGATGCTGTTGCCACAGATCGGCGACTTGCCCTTGGGCACCCACTGCTCCAGGAAGGCGATGGTCTGCGCCTCGGCCTCGGCCATGCTGATCTTGCTCTCGCGCACACGCTGGGTCAGGCCCGAGCCGCCGTGGGTGCGGGTGTTCCACTCATCCATGCGTGCCAGCACTTCATCGCTGTGATGAATGGCGATCACCGGGCCTTCGGCCAGGGTGTTCAGCTCGCTGTCGGTGACGATGGTGGCCATCTCGATGATGACGTCGCTGTCCGGGTCCAGGCCGGTCATTTCCAGGTCGATCCAGATCAGGTTCTGTGGGTTCTGCATGAAAGTGCTCCTCGAATAGGCCGTCATATTAGCCCAGCAAGGCGGTGCGTGGGCGGGCCATGCTAAACTGCCGCGGTTTTCTCACTGCCCCGCCGATACGGAACCTTCATGGCCAAACGCCAGCTCAACCGCCGCCAGAACTGGCGCATCGAAAAGATCCAGGGTGAACGCGCCGCCCGCGCCGCCAAACGCGAGCAGCATGCACTGCAAGAGCTCGAAGGTGGCGACCTGGGGCCGGAGCAGTTGGGCCTGGTGATCGCCCACTTCGGTGTGCAGGTCGAGGTCGAGGCCCAGGACGGCGACGACGCCGGCCAGGTATTCCGCTGCCACCTGCGGGCCAACCTGCCGGCGCTGGTCACCGGCGATCGCGTGGTATGGCGCGCCGGCAACCAGGGCATCGGCGTGATCGTCGCCCAGATGCCGCGCAGCACCGAGCTGTGCCGGCCGAACAATCATGGCCAGCTCAAACCGGTGGCGGCCAACGTCGACCTGATCGTCATCGTCTTCGCACCCGCGCCGGAACCGCACCCCAACCTGATCGATCGCTACCTGGTGGCCGCCGAGCATGCCGGTATCCGCCCGCTGCTGCTGCTCAACAAGGCCGACCTGATCAACGACGAGAACGCCCCGACGCTCAACGCCATGCTCGAGGTGTATCGCGGGCTCGGCTACCCGTTGCTGGAAGTATCGGCCCACCAGGGCGATGGCATGCAGCGCCTGCAACAGACGCTGGATGGCCATATCAGTGTGTTCGTCGGCCAGTCGGGGGTGGGCAAGTCGTCGCTGGTCAACAGCCTGCTGCCTGACGCCGGCACCCGCGTCGGCGACCTGTCCGAATGGTCGGGCCAGGGCACCCACACCACCACCACCGCGCGGCTCTATCACTTCCCCAACGGCGGCGATCTGATCGACTCCCCGGGTATCCGCGAGTTCGGCCTGGGCCATGTCAGCCGTGACGATGTGGAAGATGGCTTCATCGAGTTCCGCGAGCTGATCGGCCATTGCCGCTTCCGCGACTGCAAACACGACCGCGAACCGGGCTGTGCATTGCTCAAGGCACTGGATGAGGGCAGCGTGACGCAGCAGCGGATGAACAGCTACCGCTCAATCATCGCCAGCCTGCCGCAAGACAGCTACTGAGGCCGCGGCAGAGCGGCGGGTTCACAAGCCCTGTGGGAGCGGGTTTACCCGCGAAGCAGGCGACGCGATGCATGGCACCGGCTTCGCCGGTGTTCGCGGGTAAACCCGCTCCCACAGGCCCTTCACAAAGCAAAACGCCCGTGACTGCGTACGCAATCACGGGCGTTTTGCCTGGCAGCAACCGGTTTACTGGTTCTTCTGCTCATCCATCTTCAACACACCATCCTCGAAGATGTTCAGCTTCTGACGCAGTTCACGGGGCTGCATCGGGTCCTGCGGCGCCGGAGCGGCGGCGCCTGGCGCACCCTGGGCCGGCGGCGTCGCTTGCGGCTGGGCCTCAGGCGCACCCTGCTCACCCTCGATGGTGCGCTGGGCCTTCTTGGTCAGGACGATGATGTCGATACGGCGGTTGACCGGGTTGAACGGATTCTTGCGGTCGAACAGCGACGACGACGCATACCCCACCACCCGCGCCACCTGCTCATCCGGGTAACCACCCGCGACCAGCGCACGACGCGCGGCGTTGGCACGGTTGGCCGACAGCTCCCAGTTGCCATAGTCACCGGTACCGGAGTACGGCTTGGCATCGGTGTGGCCACTGATGCTGATCTTGTTCGGCACCGCCTTGATGGTGTCGGCCATGGCCAGCAGGATGTCCTCGAAGTACGGCTGCAACCGCGCACTGCCAATGTCGAACATCGGCCGGTTCTCGGCGTCCATGATCTGGATGCGCAGGCCGTCCTGGGTGATCTCGAACAGGATCTGGTCCTTGAACTTCTGCAGTTGCGGGTTTTCCTCGACCTTGTTCTGCAGCTCCTGCAGCAACAGCTCCAGGCGCTCGCGCTCGACCTGCTCGGCCATGGTCTCGACCTTGTCCTTGTCCAGCTGGATACTGGTATCAGGCGTCGGCTCGGACTTGGTCTCGGGGTTGATGGTCTTTTCGGGGGCCAGCTGTGGCGAGCCACCCAGGTCGATGATGTACGGCGTGCCGCTTTCGGAGAAGCCGATCGGGTCCTTGAAGTAGCCGGCAATGGCGATCTTCTGCTCGGGCGTGGCGGTGGAAAGCAGCCACAGCACGAGGAAGAACGCCATCATCGCCGTGGCGAAGTCGGCGAAGGCGATCTTCCAGGCGCCGCCATGGTGGCCTCCACCGAAGCGCTTTACGCGCTTGATGATGATGGGCTGATTGTTCTCCATGGCTTAGCGACCGCGGACCGCTTGTTCCAGCTCGGCGAAGCTTGGACGGTGCTTGGGGTACAGCACCTTGCGCCCGAACTCGACAGCCAGCGAAGGCGGCATGCCCGAGGCGGACGCGACCAGCGAAGCCTTGATCGACTCGTACAGGTTGAGTTCTTCCTTGGCATCGTGCTCCAGGCACTTGGCCAACGGGCCGAAGAAGCCATAGGCGGCCAGAATACCGAAGAAGGTACCGACCAGCGCCGCACCTACGTGCAGGCCGATCGACGCCTGGTCGCCGTCGCCCAGCGACGCCATGGTCACCACGATACCCAGTACCGCCGCGACGATACCGAAGCCGGGCATGCCGTCGGCGATGCCGTTCACCGCGTGGGACGGGTGCTCCAGCTCTTCCTTCATGCTCAGCAGCTCCATGTCGAACAGGCCTTCGAGCTCGTGGGGAGCCATGTTGCCGGTGGACATGATGCGCAGGTAGTCGCAGATATAGGCGGTCATGCGTTCATCGCCCAGTACCGCGGGGTACTTGGCGAAGATCGGGCTGGCGGCGGCGTCCTCGATGTCACCCTCGATGGCCATCATGCCTTCGCGGCGACTCTTGTTGAGGATCTCGTATACCAGGCCCAGCACTTCCAGGTAGAAAGTATGGGTGAAACGGCTGCCGAACATCTTCAGCGACTTCTTGACCACATGCATGGTCATGTAGCCAGGGTTCGCCTGAAGGAATGCACCGAACGCGGCGCCGCCGATGATCAGCACTTCGAACGGCTGAATCAGCGCCGCGATCTTGCCGTGGGAAAGCACGTAGCCGCCGAGCACGCTCGCGAATACGACGATGATGCCGATAATTTTAGCCATAGGTTCAAAGCACTTGCTGTCGTGGTCAGGGTCGGGGACGGGAGCTTTAAAACTCTTCTTCTACTTATCGGCACAACTGCGCCAGACTATAGCCACTCATCGCGAAAAGCCAGTTCGGACTGATGTCAAAATGCCAATTGAAACCAAGGTGCCAAGTAAGGTTCCCGCGACGCTAGAGGCCTGGGTAAAGCTGCTCGACGGGGTGCGCCTGCCGGTGCCGAAAGAGAGCCACGACCAGGTGGTCAAGGCCATCGCCGACAGCCGTCGCTCGCTGCGCGAGATCGCCGAACTGCTGCAGGACAGCCCCGCCCTGGTGCTGTGCGTGATGCGCGAAGCCAACCATCCGGCCAGCCCCAGCCAGGCCGACCCCGCCGAAAGCCTGGAAGTTGCCCTGAATCGCCTGGGCCTTGAACGTACCAGTCAACTGCTGGCACGCCTGCCCACCCTGCCCGGCGACGAGATCCCGCCGGTGCTGCGCCAGTTCCTGCTGATCAGCCAGCATGCCGCGCAACAAGCCAACGGCCTGTTCGCCAGCCGCCTGGCGCGGCTGTGGCAGGACATCCATTGGGGCAGCCTGCTGTTCCTCTCGCCGCTGTGGCCGCTGGCCCTGGCCTACCCGAAACTGCTGGACACCTGGGAGCTGCGGGTTATCCACAAAGGCGAGGACGCAGCCACGGTCGAGCATGAACTGTTCGGCGTGCGCATCATGTCGCTGTGCCAGGCCGTGGCCGAGCACTGGCGCCTGCCTGGCTGGGTCACCCAGGGCTATCGCCTGCTGATCGACGAACGCGAGCAGCTGGCCCAGGTACTGGCCATCGCCCGCGAACCCGAGGCCCTGGCACAACAGCAGCGCCTGGACGAGGAGCCGGCCCTGCGCCGCTGGTTCAACCAGCCGCCCAACACCGTCTTGCTCGCCAATGGCCTGGCGCTGGCGGCGCAGGTCGGCTGGGACAATCCGCACCTGCTGCGCTGGCAACTGCTGACCGCGCTGTACCTGCAGACTTCGCTGGAAGATGTGCAGCAGCAGGTCCACCAACAGGCCGCCGCCAGCGCCCGCCACCATGCGCGCCACGCCCTGTTCCACCCGGCCGAAGCGCTGATCTGGCCCTGGCACCAGCGCCGCCCGCACCCAGACATGCTCACCCCGCCGCCGCCCAGCGCCGAAGCGCTGGCCCACTGGCGCACGCTGTGCCAGGAACTGCTGGCCCAGCCAAGCCCGTTCTCCAACACCGTGCACCTGGCCACGCAAGCGCGCGAGGCGCTGCTGGCGTGCGGCATGCAGCGCATCATGCTGCTGAGCCTGGACAAGGCCAGCGACTACCTGCGCGTGCAGCAGACCGCCGGCCTGCCCAAGGAGGCTGACGCCATGGCGCTGGCGATCGGGCAGAACAAACTGCTGCAAAAGTTGATGAGCAAAGCCGGGCAACTGCGCCTGACGCCGGAAAACCACGCCCAGTTCGCCGCACTGCTGCCGGCCCCGCTGCGGGCGTTCTTCCGTAGCGAGCACCTGCTGCTGCGCTCGCTGGCCGTCGGCGAACAGGTGTTGATGCTGGCGGTGGTCGACCAGGGCGGCAAGCCGCTGGCCGATGTCAGCGTGCAAGCCTTCGGCAAGACCGCGCAATGCATCGAGCGCGCCCTGGCCGTGTTTGCCAACCGCAATGCCTGAGCCTTGCGCTACAATCGCTGCTCTTTCCGCCCTGGAGACCGTGGATGACTGACTTTTCCGGCTTGCCCCTGGTGATCGAAGCCGAGGACCTGCTACCGCGCCTGGCTTCGCCAGAGCTGATCCTGGTCGACCTGAGCAGTGCCAATCGCTACGTCAGCGGGCACATCCCGGGGGCCCGCTTCGTCGAGGGCAAACGCACCCAGCTGGGGCAACCACCAGCACCCGGCCTGCTGCCGGCACTGGGCGATCTGGAGAAACTGTTCAGCGAGCTCGGCCACCGCAACGATGCCGTCTATGTGGTTTACGACGATGAAGGGGGCGGCTGGGCCGGGCGCTTCATCTGGCTGCTCGACGTGATCGGCCACCGGAACTACCACTACCTCAACGGCGGCATTCAGGCCTGGCCGGCAGACAAGCTGTCCACCGAGGCGCCGGCACCCGCCAGCACCCCGGTGCGCCTGCAGTTGCACAGCGAGCCGACCGCCACCCGCGAATACCTGCAAAGCCGCCTGGGCGCCGACGACCTGGTGGTCTGGGACGCTCGCGGCCCGCAGGAGTTCAGCGGTGAAAAAGTCCTGGCCGCCAAAGGCGGGCACATCCCCGGCGCGATCAACTTCGAGTGGACCGCCGGCATGGACCTTAACGACCACCTGCGCATCCGCAAGGACATCAGGGAAGTGCTCGAACAACTGGGCATCACCCCAGACAAGGAAGTGATCACCCACTGCCAGACCCACCGCCGCTCCGGTTTCACCTATCTGGTGGCCAAGGCCCTCGGTTACCCACGCATCAAGGCTTACGCCGGCTCGTGGAGCGAATGGGGCAACCACCCCGACACGCCCGTAGAAGTTTAAGGACGCTCAATGAAATCCCGTTTGTTCATCATCAGCCAGCACCTGCTGCCGCACCACTTGCTGTCGCGCCTGGCCGGCTGCGTCGCCGAATGCCGCGCGCGCTGGTTCAAGAATGCCTTCACCGCCTGGTTCGCCAAGCGCTACCAGGTCAACATGTCCGAAGCGCTGGTCGAAGACTTGACTGCCTACGAGCACTTCAACGCCTTCTTCACCCGTGCCCTCAAGCCCGGCGCCCGCCCGCTGGACGAGACCCCCGGCGCCATCCTCTGCCCGGCCGACGGCGCGGTCAGCCAGCTCGGCCCGATCGAGCATGGCCGCATCTTCCAGGCCAAGGGCCACAGCTTCAGCGCCCTGGAGCTGCTGGGCGGCGACCCGGCCCTGGCCGCACCCTTCATGGGCGGCGAGTTCGCCACCATCTACCTGTCGCCCAAGGACTACCACCGCGTGCACATGCCGCTGGCCGGCACCCTGCGCGAGATGGTCTACGTGCCTGGCCGGCTGTTCTCGGTCAACCAGACCACCGCAGAGAACGTCCCCGAGCTGTTCGCCCGCAACGAGCGTGTGGTCTGCCTGTTCGACACCGAACGTGGGCCGATGGCGGTAGTGCTGGTTGGCGCAATGATCGTCGCCTCGATCGAGACCGTCTGGGCCGGCCTGGTCACGCCACCGAAGCGCGAGCTCAAGACCTTCCGCTACGACGAAGCCAGCCGCGCACCGATCCACCTGGAGAAAGGCGCCGAACTGGGCCGCTTCAAGCTGGGCTCCACGGCGATCGTGCTGTTCGGGCCAGAGCAGGTGAAGTGGGCTGAAAACCTCGGCGCAGCGTCTGCCGTGCGCATGGGTGAACTGCTGGCGCAGCCAGCCCAGGCCTGATCCGCCGCCGCAATGAAAAAGGCCCTGCATCTGCAGGGCCTTTTCTTTTGGTGCATGGCGTATCAGGCGCGGCGTTCGTGCATCCGTGCCAGCTGGCGCTCCAGCATCGACGGGTACGGCTCCATCAACCGCTCCACGCAGCTCGCGCCCTCGGGGCTGGCGATCGGGCGGATGCGCGCACGCTGGCGCACCAGGGCATCGTCGCTGATACGCCGCTCCACCAGCAGCAGGTTGCGGCTGTGCTGCGATAGCGCCAGGGCGTCCTGGGCCTGTTCGGTCATCAGCAGGTCAACCTGGTCCAGGCCCTGCAGGTCATCGGCCAACACCAGGCCCAGTTGCAGTTGCAGGGTGATGCCGCTGTCGGCCACCTCGATCTGCAGGGCATGGCCCAGGGCACGCAGCAGCTCACCACAGCAGATGGCGTTGGTCAGGTAGTCCTCGCCACAGTCGCGGCTGTGGAACAGCAGCAGGGTGCCGCCGTCGCTCAGCGTGTGTACTTCGCCTTCATACAGCGAGGCAGCCTGGTCGAGGCAGTCGTTGTAGCGTTCCAGCAGCTCGGCCAGGCGGGTGCGCGGCAGGCGGCGCAGTTGCTCCTGGGAGCCCAGCTGGACGGCCAGCACGGCGCTGCTCTGGGGCTCGTTCGACTCGACGGCGATCGGCTTGGCGGGGGCGGTTTCTTCGTCCATCAGGCCGGCAAAGGCCTCGTCATCGTCGTCAGCCTCGTGCACGGCGGGCTTGGCGCGCGGGGCGGCCTTTGGCGCTACCGGCGCGTCGTCGAAGTCGTCTTCTTCCTCTACCTCTGGCTCCGGCGGCGGTGGCGGTGCGAGGCGGGCGTGCAGTTGGCGGGCCAGGTCGCCGATTTCGTCCTGGCGGTCGATGGCCGGGGTGTAGGGGTGCGGGTCGCGCAGCCAGACCCGCAGTTGCAGCAGCGGGGTGGAGATGAAACGGCCCAGGCGCAGGCTCAGGGTGAGGGCCAGCGCCAGCAGGATGGCGGCAAGGATGCCCATGCTCTGCAGGCTGATCAGCATCGGCTGCTGGAACTGGCTCATGTCCAGGCTGATGCGCAGTTGGCCGGCGGTCACGTCCTGGAAGGTGATCTTGGTCTGGTACACCCCTTCTGCCTCGCCCAGCAGGCTGTTGCGCGGGCGCTGGCCGGCCTCGGCGAGGATGCGGTTGTCCACGCTGTAGATGGCGGCATGCGCCACCAGCGGGTTCTTCACCAGGTTGCCGAGCAGCACATTGAGGCTGAGGATGTCGTTGGACACCAGCAGTTCGGTGGCCGAGGTGGCGGTCTGCGTGGTCAGGCTCTGGCCAACGGCATCGGCCTGCTCATGCATGGCCTGCTTGAACTGCAAACCCATCACGCAGGCATAGATCACCAGGGCCAGGGCCACCAGGAAGATGTTATGGCTGGCGATACGCAGGGCCAGGGGGATTCGGCGCTGGCTGAGGGCTCGGTAGATCATCAGGAAGAAGTTGTCGGTTTTGACTGGCGTGGGCCGGTTCACAGAGCGCGGCTCTTAATGGCGAGAAAGTGCTGCGCAGTATAGCGAGCAGAGTTTTGTCGGCAAAGTATCGTTGGCGCCCGATGGTCACGGAAAATCGGTAGAATGCGCATTTTTCATCGAAGTCGGAGCCCGGTCTTGCGCGAAATCGTCCTGATCAACATCACTGGTGAAGACCGTCCGGGTCTTACCGCTGCCATCACCGGCGTCCTGCTCCAGGGCGGTGTGAACATCCTCGACATCGGTTTGGCGGTGATGCACGGCACGCTGTCGTTCGGCATCCTGGTCGACATTCCCGACAACGAGGTCGCCACCGGGCTGCTGCAAAGCGTGCAATCGAAAGCCCACGAGCTGAACCTGCAGGCACGTTACACGCCGATCTCCGAAGCCGATTACCAGCACTGGGCCGACAGCCAGGGCGAGGCGCGCCATATCGTCACCCTGCTCAGCCGCCGGGTCACCCCGGAGCAGTTGCAGCGGGTCAGCGCGATCATCAGCCAATACGGCCTGACCATCGAGCGCATCGAGCGCCTGTCCGCCCGTGTGGCGCTGGATGCCGATGCCGATAACGGCAAGGCCGCGCTGGAGATTTCCGCGCGTGGCGAACCAACCGATGCCCAGGCCCTGCGTGCCGACTTCTTTGCCCTGTGCGAAGCACTGAACATCGACATCGCCTTCCAGCGCGACGACCTGTTCCGCCGCAACCGCCGCCTGGCCGTGTTCGACATGGACTCCACGCTGATCGAGGCCGAAGTGATCGACGAGCTGGCCAAGGCCGCTGGCGTGGGCGAGCAAGTGGCGGAGATCACTGAGCGTGCCATGCGTGGCGAGCTGGATTTTCGCGCCAGCTTCAAGGAGCGCATGGCGCTGCTCAAGGGCCTGGACGTTGGCGTACTCGACCAGATCGGCGCGTCGCTGCGCTTGACCGAGGGTGCCGAACACCTGTTCGCCGAACTCAAGCGCCTGGGCTACAAGACCGCCATTCTTTCCGGTGGCTTCACCTACTTCGCCAAGCAGGTGCAGGCACGCCTGGGTATCGACTACGTATTCGCCAACGAGCTGGAAGTGGTCGATGGCAAAGTGACCGGCGTGGCCGTCGAGCCGATCGTCGACGCCCAGCGCAAGGCTGAGCTGCTGCAACAGCTGGCCAATCAGGAAGGGCTGCAGCTGGAGCAGACCATCGCCGTGGGCGATGGCGCCAACGACCTGCCAATGCTGTCGCTGGCCGGGCTGGGTGTGGCGTTCCGCGCCAAGCCGCTGGTGCGCCAGTCGGCCAAGCAGGCAATCTCCACGCTGGGTCTGGATGGCGTGCTGTACCTGCTGGGCCTGCGCGATCGCGACGCGCGCAGCTGATGATTGGCTGAACCCCTTCGCCGGCGTGCCGGCGAAGACCGAGGCAATAAAAAAGCCCGCATCGCTGCGGGCTTTTTCATGTCTGGCAGATCAGAACCGATAGACTTCCATATCGGTGCGGATCGGTGAAGCCATCGGGATCTTCGACTTCTCCGGCTCCTTCTTCACCTGTACCGGCGCCGCCTGCTTGCGGGGCGCTTCCTCGGCGATGGCCGGCTGGTTGGCCAGCGGTTTGACCGTATTGCTCAGCTGCTCGGCGAGCTTCTGCAGCAACTGCCCCTGGGCCTGCACCTGGGCCGATTCGCTGCCTTGGTGCGGCTGCTCGAGGTGAACGATGCGGTTGTCACGCACCTGGCCACGACGGTCCAGTACACGCCATTGCGCATCCAGGATCGCCGGCTGGTTCTTGCCCGAATCCAGGCGGGTGATGGTCAGCAGCACTTGCACGTCCGGGGTGAAACCGGCACTGGCGGGCGCGAGCACCACGCGCTGGCTGTCCAGGCGCCAGGCCAGCTGGCGCACCAGCAACTGATCGATATCCGACGAAAGGCTGCCGGCCCAGCGCCCGTCGGTCGCCGCAGTCAGGCTGCCATCGGTCTGGCGCTGCAGGAAGGTTTCGCGTTGCAGGTAGTCGGCCACCGAAACAGGGCCAAGCACCACCGCCATGCCTGCCGCCTGCGAAGGCTGGCCAGGGTCACCGCTGTCGAGCTGATACAAGGCGACCGGCTGATGCATGCTGCACCCGCTCAGGCCCAACAGCCCGGTCATCAACAGCGCAAATGGAAGGCGCAGAAATTTCATTCATCCCATCCAGGCGGTCGCCTCAAGACTGACCGCAGTGATACTCACATAAATTCATCCGGGCACTCGGCCACGCCGGCACCACAAGTGCACTATCATCCGCGAAATAGCGGCCCGACTCCAGCATTTCCGCCTGCAACGGCGCCGAAAGCGCCGCTGCAGACGTGCTACCCGCTTATGCCGGGGTTTCCACCAGCAGTGCATCGACACGCTGGAAACCACGTGGCAATTTGCTACCACGGCGACCGCGCTCACCCTTGTAATGCTCGAGGTCGTCCGGTTTCAGAGACAGGGTACGCTTGCCAGCCTGCAAAACAAGGGTCGCTCCCTCGCTGACCACCGCAAGATCGGTGACATATTCTTCACGACTGGCCACCCGGTCGCCCGGCACGCCGATGATCTTGTTGCCCTTGCCCTTGCCCAGCTGCGGCAGGTCGGCAACCTTGAACACCAGCAGGCGCCCTTCGGTGGTCACTGCCGCCAGCCAATCCTGCTCGCGGTCGGCCACCGGGCGCGGGGTCATGACCTTGGCGCCGTTTGGCAGGCTCAGCAGGCCCTTGCCGGCCTTGTTCTTGGCCTGCAGGTCTTCACCCTTGACCACGAAGCCGTAGCCGGCGTCAGACGCCACCACGTACAGGGCATCGTCGTCCGGCAGCAGCACGCACTCGAAGGTAGCGCCTGGCGGCGGCGTCAGGCGGCCGGTCAACGGCTCGCCCTGGCCACGGGCGGACGGCAGGCTGTGGGCAGCCACCGAGTAGCTGCGCCCGGTGGAGTCGATCAATACGGCAAACTGGTTGGAGCGCCCGGCGGCAGCGGCCTTGAAGCCATCGCCGGCCTTGTACGAAAGCCCCGTGGCATCGATGTCGTGGCCCTTGGCGCAGCGCACCCAGCCCTTCTCCGACAGCACCACGGTGACTGGCTCGGTCGGCATCAGCTCGTTTTCCGACAGAGCCTTGGCTTCGGCCCGCTCGACGATCGGCGAGCGACGGTCGTCGCCGTAGGTTTCGGCATCTTCGATCAGTTCACTGCGTACCAGCTTGCGCAGCTTGGCATCGCTGCCCAGCAGCGTGGTCAGGCGCTTCTGCTCCTTGAGCAGGTCGTCGGTTTCGCCACGGATCTTCATCTCCTCCAGGCGCGCCAACTGACGCAGGCGCGTTTCGAGGATGTAGTCGGCCTGGATCTCGGTCAGCTCGAAACGCTCGATCAGCGCCTGCTTCGGGTGCTCTTCGGTGCGGATGATGTGAATCACTTCATCCAGGTTGAGGAACGCCTTGAGCAAGCCTTCCAACAGGTGCAGGCGGCGCTCGACCTTGTCCAGGCGGTGCTGCAGGCGGCGACGAACGGTACCGATGCGGAACTCCAGCCACTCCAGCAACAAGGCACGCAGGCTCTTGAGCTGCGGACGGCCGTCGAGGCCGATGATGTTGACGTTGACCCGGTAGGTGCTCTCAAGGTCGGTGGTGGCGAACAGGTGCTGCATCAGCTCGGCGGCATCGACGCGGTTGGAGCGCGGGATGATGACGATGCGGCAGGGGTTCTCGTGGTCCGACTCGTCGCGCAGGTCAGCGACCATCGGCAGTTTCTTGGCCTGCATCTGCGCGGCGATCTGCTCCAGCACCTTGGCCCCGGAGACCTGGTGAGGCAGCGCGGTGACGACGATATCGCCGTCTTCGACGCGGTACACCGCACGCATGCGGATCGAGCCCTTGCCGCTCTCGTACATCTTGAGGATGTCGGCGCGTGGGGTGACGATCTCGGCCTCAGTCGGGTAGTCCGGCCCCTGGATGTGTTCGCACAGCTGCTCAAGCGTGGCCTTGGGCTCGTCGAGCAGGCGCACGCAGGCACTGGCCACTTCGCGCAGGTTGTGCGGCGGCACATCGGTGGCCATGCCCACGGCGATACCGGTGGTACCGTTGAGCAGGATATTCGGCAGGCGCGCCGGCAATACCGCCGGCTCCTGCAGGGTGCCGTCGAAGTTCGGCACCCAGTCGGCCGTACCCTGGCCCAGCTCGCTGAGCAGCACTTCGGAGTAACGCGACAGACGCGCCTCGGTGTAACGCATGGCGGCGAACGACTTCGGATCGTCCGGCGCACCCCAGTTACCCTGGCCGTCGACCAGGGTGTAGCGGTAGCTGAACGGCTGGGCCATCAGCACCATGGCTTCGTAGCAGGCCGAATCGCCGTGGGGGTGGAACTTGCCGAGCACGTCACCGACGGTACGCGCCGACTTCTTGTGCTTGGAATCGGCATCGAGCCCCAACTCGCTCATGGCATAGACGATACGGCGCTGCACCGGCTTGAGGCCGTCGCCGATGTGCGGCAGCGCGCGGTCCATGATCACGTACATGGAGTAGTTGAGGTAGGCCTGTTCGGTGAAGTCAGCCAGGGAACGGCGTTCGACACCGTCCAGGCTGAGTTCGAGTGAGTCGCTCATGCGGGCCTCGTCATTTCAGGTTCTGGCGCAGCAGCATGGTGCCGCCGCGCTGGGTAAATTCAAGTTGTTTGAGGGCGCTCATGCCCAGCAGCACGGCCTGGCCGTCGAGGCCGGGCACCACCAGGGCGCGCACGTCGCGCAGGTGGATATCGCCCAGCAGCAGGCTGTCGATACGGGTGCGGTAACCTTCCGTGCGGCCATTGGCGGTGCTCAGCGTCACGGGCGCACCACGGGCCAGATCGAGGTCGCGGGCCAGCGCCTCGGGGATGGCCACGTCGGTGGCCCCGGTGTCGAGCATGAAATGCACCACCCGGCCATTGATCGCGCCATCGGCGACAAAATGCCCCTGGCCGTTGCTCAGCAGGCGCACTTCGACGAAACCATCGCCCTGGGTGCTCTGCACTTCGCTGTTCGGGTTTTCCTGACGCGCTTCCCACTCGCCGAAAAAACGCGTGGCGAGGAACATCGCCGCCGCCCAGGCCAGCACCATCAGCACCTTGCCCGCACGTTTGCCCGGTGCCTGGCTCATGGTTTGCCGCTCCAGCCGCCCTGTGGCGCGGCGAAGCGCCAGACGATCGGCCGCGCCTCACCATCGGCACGCACGCCGTTGTTGTTGTCCACGCCAATCCAGGCGCCGTCCTTGTCAATCACCAGCGCTTCGGCAAGACCGTAGGGTTGATCGTACTGACGGGGCGCCAGCAACGCGTCGGCGGCAAACGACCAGCAGCGCTCGACCGCGCCGCTGTCGGCATCACGCCGGCAAATGCGGTAGGCATTGCGCTCCAGGGTGAACAGCTTGCCGTCGAACAGCGCCAGGTCGGCGAAGTCCCGCGACAGGGCGCGTGCCCCCGGGAACTGGGCTGGCTGCATCTCGACGCCGGCCTCGCTGAACATCACGCAACTGCGCCCGCAGGCCCATACCGATTGCTGGCGCTGCACCGAAAGCAGGCCACGGCGTTCGCGCTCTGCGGCCAGCCACAGGCGGTCGCCCGCCGGATTGATCGCCAGACCTTCGAACAACGCATTGAAGTGCAGCAACATGCCACTGGCACGGGCCTGGCGGACCATCGACTGATCAATTTTCAACCAGTTCGGTTCACCCGAGGCTGGCAATTGCAGCACCGCCGCATGCGCTTCGCTGACGACATAGAAGTTACCGGCCTGATCACAGGCGATCCCTTCGAAATCCAGCGCTCCGCCACGGATGAACGATGCGGCCCAGTTGCGCGACTTCAGCCCCCACGGCAGGCCGGTGTCCGGCGCCGCGGGCGGGGTAAACACCAGCGCTTCGGCGCGCCAGGTGTTATCGCCCTGGTCGAGGCGATAGATGCGGTCATCGTCACGGTCGGACACCGCCCACAGCGCCCCGCGGCACACCGCCAGGCCGGACAGGTTACCGCCACGCATGCCTTCGACCGGGTGCTCGCGGGTGAGCTTGAGCTCCGGCCAGTCCTGCGCCAGGGCCGGCAACATCGACAACGCCAGGCAAAGTGCCAGGAGCGGACGAATCAAACCAGGACCTCGGCCAGGTTGCCTTTGGTCTCCAGCCAGTTCTTGCGGTCACCGGCGCGCTTCTTGGCCAGCAGCATGTCCATGATCTCGGTGGTACCCGCCAGGTCGTCGAGCGTGAGCTGGACCAGGCGCCGGGTGTTCGGGTCCATGGTGGTTTCGCGCAGCTGCGGCGGGTTCATCTCGCCCAGCCCCTTGAATCGGGTGACCTGCGGCTTGCCGCGTTTCTTCTCGGCGACCAGGCGATCAAGGATGCCATCACGCTCGGCTTCGTCGAGGGCGTAGTAGATCTCCTTGCCCAGGTCGATGCGGTACAGCGGTGGCATGGCCACGTAGACGTGACCGGCCTCGACCAGCGGGCGGAAATGCTGGACGAACAGCGCGCACAGCAAGGTGGCGATGTGCAGGCCGTCGGAGTCGGCGTCGGCGAGGATGCAGATCTTGCCGTAGCGCAGTTGGGTCAGGTCGGTGGCACCCGGATCGACACCGATGGCCACGGCGATGTTGTGCACTTCCTGGCTGGCCAGCACTTCACCGCCATCGACCTCCCAGGTGTTGAGGATCTTGCCGCGCAGCGGCAGGATCGCCTGGAACTCCTTGTCCCGCGCCTGCTTGGCCGAACCACCGGCGGAGTCACCCTCGACCAGGAACAGCTCGGCGCGCATCGGGTCTTGGCCTGCGCAGTCAGCCAGCTTGCCCGGCAGCGCCGGCCCCTGGGTGACGCGCTTGCGCTCGACCTTCTTGCTCGCCTTCAGGCGGCGGCCGGCATTGCTGATGGCCAGCTCGGCCAGTTGCATGCCCAACTCGGGGTGGGCGTTGAGCCACAGGCTGAACGCGTCCTTGACCACACCAGAGACGAACGCCGCCGCCTCGCGGGACGACAGGCGCTCCTTGGTCTGGCCGGAGAACTGCGGCTCCTGCATCTTCATCGACAAGACGAAGCTGATGCGCTCCCAGACGTCCTCCGGGGCCAGCTTGACCCCACGCGGCAGCAGGTTGCGGAACTCGCAGAACTCGCGCATGGCATCCAGCAGGCCCTGGCGCAGGCCGTTGACGTGGGTGCCGCCCTGGGCGGTGGGGATCAGGTTGACGTAGCTTTCCTGGATGCTGTCGCCGCCCTCCGGCAGCCACAGCAGGGCCCAGTCGACCGCCTCCTTGTTACCGGCCAGGCTGCCGCAGAACGGCTCGTCGGGCAGGCGCAGGTATTCGCTGACCGAGTCGACCAGGTAGGAACGCAGGCCGTCCTCGTAGTGCCACTCGACCTTCTCGCCGGTGCCTTTGTCCTCGAAGCTGATCGACAGCCCCGGGCACAGCACGGCCTTGGCCTTGAGCACGTGCTTGAGGCGGCTGATGGAGAACTTGGGCGAGTCGAAGTACTTGGGATCAGGCGTGAAGTACACGCTGGTGCCGGTGTTGCGCTTGCCGACGGTGCCGACCACCTCCAGCTCGCTGGCCTTGAAGCCGTCGGCAAAGGTCATCTGGTACTCGTTGCCATCGCGCTTCACGCGCACCCGCACCTGGGTGGACAGGGCGTTGACCACCGAAATACCAACGCCGTGCAAACCGCCGGAGAACTGGTAGTTCTTGTTGGAGAACTTGCCGCCGGCATGCAGCTTGGTGAGGATCAGTTCGACACCGGACACGCCCTCTTCGGGGTGGATGTCCACCGGCATGCCGCGGCCGTCGTCGCACACTTCCAGCGAGTGGTCGGCGTGCAGGATCACCTGCACCGAACGGGCGTGGCCAGCCAGGGCTTCGTCGACACTGTTGTCGATGACTTCCTGGGCCAGGTGGTTCGGCCGGCTGGTGTCGGTGTACATGCCCGGGCGTTTGCGGACCGGGTCAAGGCCCGAGAGGACTTCGATGGCGTCTGCGTTATAGGCGCTAGCGCTGGGATTGGCCATGGGGTCTCGTCGTCAGTCAGGTGAATGCAAAAAGCTCAAAGTACAGAAAAGTCCAGCGCCGCATACTGCCCACGGGCAATACCGGCAAAGCTCAGCAGCGCCGGGAGCTGTTCGGCGAAGCCTTGGTAGCTGTGGTCGCCACCGGCCTGGATGCGCAGGGCACAGGCTCGGTAATAGCCCTCGGCCTGGCGATAGTCCAGTGTTTCATCGGCGGTCTGCAACCACACTTGATAGCGACTGGCATCCAGCGGGGCAGGCACTTCCAGCTCGGCCAGGGCCTGCACGTGGTCGTGGGTCAGCTCCCAGGCTTCGTCGGTATAAAGGTTGCGCTGGGTGCCGAGATAACCATCGAACAACCGGTGCGGGGCGACCGCCGGGTTGATCAGCAGGGCCTTGAGGCCGTGGCGCTCGGCCAAGTGGGTGGCATAGTAGCCGCCCAGCGAGCTGCCGACCAGCAAGGGCGCGCCGAGCTCGCTGATGGCCGCCTCCAGCTGCGCGATGGCCTGGCGCGGGTGGTGATGCAGGGCTGGGACGCGCAGTTGGTCAGTGAGGCCGATCTGCTGCATGACCGCCTCGAGTTGGCGGGCCTTCTTCGACAGCGGCGAGCTGTTGAAGCCATGGATATAAAGGATGGAACCCGACATGCTGCCCCCGGACGCAAAGACGCGCAGTGTAGCCTGTTCGAGGAGCATTGGTTCAGCGCAGGGATTTTCGCAACACATTCTTCAACGAAGACTGCATCCACCGTGGGAGCGGGCTTGCCCCGCGATTGCAGTGCCAAAGCCACCATCGCAATCGCGGG
>NZ_JBMOWQ010000242.1:0-8767 GCF_049310485.1 Pseudomonas sp. GZD-209 | reverse complement strand
GTTGGGTGTGTAAGCGCTGTGAGGCGTTGAGCTAACCAATACTAATTGCCCGTGAGGCTTGACCATATAACACCCAAGCAATTTGCGCGTAAGCCGAATTGTGGTGGTGAAGACGAAAGACCCGAAAATTCGTAAGACCACAAATTCACATATCCGAATTAGCCAAGAGTGTTCACAAGACATTCTGGGCAACCGAATTTCTTGACGACCATAGAGCATTGGAACCACCTGATCCCATCCCGAACTCAGTAGTGAAACGATGCATCGCCGATGGTAGTGTGGGGTTTCCCCATGTGAGAGTAGGTCATCGTCAAGATTCATTTCGCAAAACCCCTATCTGCGCATGCAGGTAGGGGTTTTGTCTTTTCTGCCAGGACGAAATCAGCGCTTCAGCCGCGAGCCAGTTCGGCAAGGTGCGCTGTCACTTCCTCGCTCTTGAGCACCAGCACATCACCTTCCAGAGCGTCGAGCACCACTTCAGCGGTGTTACCGATCAAAGCCCCGGAAATGCCTGTCCGCGCCACGGTACCGATGATGGTCACCACGGCGTCGTACTTCTTCTCGGTAAAGGGAATCAGTACATCAGCCGGCCCCTCCGCTACGTGCAGGCGTTCCTCGCTGATGTCGAACTCTGCCTGGAAGGCCTTGCAGGCATCGCGATAGCGCTGCTCGATGGTCTCGGTAAGCTGGTAAACCGGGTCGGACGCCGACAGCATGGGCGAGGGATGTGCGCTGATCACATGAAGCTCACCTTTGGCCAGGCTGGCAATGTCATAGCCATGGTCGATGATGCTCGCATGCAGCCTGCGGTGGTCTTCATCCTGGTTGCCCACATCTACCGCTGCCAGGATCACCCCGCCAGTCCACGGCCGCTCACTCTTGACCATCAGCACCGCACAAGGGCACTGACGCAGCAGTTTCCAGTCACTGGGCGTGAGCAGTGCCTTGCGTAGCGGGTTATCCGGCCGATGCTCCTTGATGACCAGCTCACAACCTTCGGCCTGCTGCACACTGATGATGGTTTCATGCAGGGTGTCGTGCCTGGCCTGCTCGTGGGTGACATTGTCAAACCCGTCATCGTGCAACTGGCTGCTGAGCAGGCTCAGTAGCGCACTGTGGTCATGCTTCTTGTCGCACATCAGCAGGTGCAGGCGAGCGCCGGTCACGCCGGCGATCAGCTTGGCCCGGGTCAGGGCGCGGCTGTGGGCGTGCTCGGGGTCGAGAACGACAAGGATGCTGCGAACGGCTTGCATGGCGTGAACTCCCTTCTGGATGGCGACCAATGCCTGACTATAGTCGGCGCACCTCCTGCCGCCGCTTGATATGCGTCAAGAATAGCCACTGGCACTCGCCGCTGCCGCCGGTATAATCGCCGGTCCTGCAGATATCTTTCGTGATTGTGAGTGTTATGTCCCAGATTCCTGAAATCGACGCCTTCCTCGGCTGCCGTACCCCAGACGCCTGGATCGAGGCGGCGCTGGCCGACCAGGAAACCCTGCTGATCGATCACAAGAACTGTGAATTCAAGGCGGCCAGCACTGCACTGAGCCTGATCGCCAAGTACAACACCCACCTCGACCTGATCAACATGATGTCGCGCCTGGCCCGTGAAGAGCTGGTGCACCACGAGCAGGTGCTACGGCTGATGAAGCGACGCGGTGTACCGTTGCGGCCGGTGTCGGCCGGGCGTTACGCCTCGGGCCTGCGTCGCCTGGTGCGTGCCCACGAACCGGTGAAGCTGGTGGACACGCTGGTGGTGGGGGCTTTTATCGAGGCGCGCAGCTGCGAGCGTTTCGCTGCTCTGGTACCGCACCTGGACGAAGAACTCGGTACCTTCTACCACGGCCTGCTCAAAAGCGAAGCCCGGCACTATCAGGGCTACCTCAAGCTGGCCCATGTGTACGGCGATGAAGCCGAGATCGCCCGAGTCGTCGAGCAGGTACGGCAAGCAGAAGCCGAACTGATCAGCTCGCCCGACCAGGAAATGCGCTTCCACAGCGGCATCCCCATGGCCCACGCGGCCTGATCGGCCGCTATTGGCGGCGCCCCAGCAGCAGGCCCACCACCAACCCGAAGCCTGCAGAAATCGCCACCGTCTGCCACGGATGACCGCCGAGGTATTGCTCGGTGGCATCGACCACCGGTTGCGCCTTCTGGCCCAGGCGACTGGTGGCGTCACGGGCCTGGCGCAGCTTGAGCCCCAGTTGGGCGCGCAGGCCGTCGGCGTCTTCGCCGACCAGCGATGCACTGTCACTGAGCAGTTTCTCGGACTCCTCGATCAACGCCTGGAGTTCGCTGAACACCTGGTCCTTGATCTGTTCACCATTGTTTTTCGCGGCGGTATTCCTGGCCATGTACACGTCCTCGTGCAGAGTGGGGTTGAACAGTGGATGCCGTGGCGTCGGGAAAGTTGCAGCGACTTACCGGCGCTCGGCCGCTACGGTGTAAGATAGCGCCCATTTTTCAGTGGCAGGTATTACCCATGAGTTTCAATCTGGCCAACATGAGCTTCGCGGAACGGGCGCAGATCGAGGCAGAGAAAGCGCGCTTGTTCCAATATTGGCAAGGCAACCTGGCCAAGGCCAAGGGTGAAGCAGGGCGGCTGATTGCAGAAAAGCCGCGACGCAAGAGCAAGTGGGCAGAGTGGGTGCGT
The DNA here is from genome assembly GCF_049310485.1 of Pseudomonas sp. GZD-209. NCBI lineage: Bacteria > Pseudomonadati > Pseudomonadota > Gammaproteobacteria > Pseudomonadales > Pseudomonadaceae > Pseudomonas > Pseudomonas sp. GZD-209. The sequence continues at coordinate 6,114 of NZ_JBMOWQ010000242.1, read as the reverse complement.
GCCGAACTGGACGGCATGTCGCCGCCCGAGTTCACCCAACTGGTGCGCAGCGAGGTCAACAAGCTGATGGCTGCCGCCAACACCGGCCGCTGAGTCAGGGCAATTTCAACCGGCCCCTGCACCACCCAGGTCGAGCCACTCCTGCCGAGTGATCTCCCATACTTCCTGCGCCAGGCAACCGCTCACGAAGTTGCCTTGCCCAGTGCGCAGCAGGCGCATGCCGCCGCGCTGGGAAACACGTCTTGACGCTTCATTGGGCGCCGCCTTGGGCACGCGCATGACCTCGCGCTGCAAGGTGTTGAACCAGAACCCATCGACCACCGCGCAGGCCTCTGTCATATAGCCCCGGCCCTGGTGGGCGGGCGCCAGCCAGAAACCGCGGTTGTTGTCGGGCAGGTCCATCAGGCTGATGCTGCCGATCAGTTGCTGCGGGCGTTCGAGCAGGCGGATCGACCAGTGCCACTCACGCCCCGCAGCGATCGCCGGCAGGCAGATATCGCGCAGGTAGCGCAAGGCACCATCCTCCGGATAGGGCCACGGCACCAGGGCATTCAGGTAGCGCACCACTTCCCAGTGGGGGAACAGTTGCTGGATGGCCTCTGCGTCGCTCAGTTGCAAGGGGCGCAGCAGCAGCCGGGCGGTTTTCAGTTCAGGCGTAGAAGACATTGGTAGCTCCTTTACCAATTCAGGATGTTTACCAGCCGGCTGCGGTGGCAGCAGGCAAGTCCAGTTTGCCTTTGTCGGTGAAACGCACAGTACCCAGCGGGCCGCCGGCCAGTTTGCCGCGCAGCACATAAGGCAGCCCTTGCAGCGAATCCACCCGGCTCAGGCCGTAGGCCTGGCGCAGGAAGGCGAAGGCGGTGACGCTCACCGGCACCACGATCACGGCTTCGTCGTAACGGCCGATGTGCCCACGCTGGTCACTTACGCCAGCCGCCAGGGGCTGGTCGTTGACCTCGAGATTGAGCGCGATGCCATTGAAGTCGACCGGTGTTTCGTTGGGGTTCTGCACGCGGATCTTCACCGCCATGCGTATCTCCAGGTCCTGGCCGGGCAGGGGGTCTATGCCGATCACACTGATGTTCAGCGGGTCGCGGTTCTGCAACAGCGCGCAGGCATTGAGGCCCAGAGCCAACAGCAGGATCAGGCAGCAGCGGAAAAGCATGGCGTTCACGGCCTCGACTTACGGGCGAGCCTGCAGTGTGGCAAATGCACGACGGCGTTTAAAGTACTGACCACCCCTCAACCAAACACCGCGAGCAAATCCTCGACAAAGGCCCGTTGCGCTTCCCCCGGCAGCTGCCCGCGATGCCGCGCCAGGGTAAACGGCACGATGAAATCCAGCCCGGTATCCAGCGCCCGCAACAGCCCTTGCGCCTCCCACGGCGCGGCGCAATGGCAGGGCAGGTAACCGATATGCCGGCCCGACAGCACCAGCGTCAGCGCGCTGTCGATCTGCTCCGCCACCGCCATGCTGTGGCGGCTCTGGAACGGCTCGCCGTGCTTGAGAAAGCGATAGGGGTGGCGCACCTGGTCAACCTCCAGCAGTTGCTCCCGGCTGACATCGACAGCCTCGAACAGCGCGTGTCCCGCGCCGCAGTACAAACGCTGGCGTTCATCGAACAGCGGTTGATAGTCGAACGCCGCCTGGTTGCCCGAAAAATAGCTGATCGCACAATCCAGCCGCTGCTCCAGCAACAGCCTTTCGAGCTCTGCCGGCGGGGCGCTGATCAGTTCCAGCTGCACGGCCTCGTCACGCTGGCGAAAACGCGCGATGGCCTGGGCGATGCGCAGGGTGACACTGCTGTCCTGGTTCTCGGCAAGGCCGATGCGCACACTGCCCAGCAGGCGCCCGGCAACGCCGTTGGCCTGTTGGCGAAACTGCTCGATCTGCAGCAGCAGGCCACGGCTCGCCTGCAGCAGCAGTTCGCCTTTTTCGGTCAGGCGAAACCCGCCTTTGCCGCGGCTGCACAGGCGATAGCCCAGGCGCGTCTCCAGCTTGGCCATCTGCTGGCTGATGCTCGGTTGGCTGAGCCCGAGCACCCCCTGTGCGGCACTGAAGCCGCCAGCCTCGGCTACAGTCACGAACAGCCGCAGCAGGTGCAGGTCCAGGTCATGGAGTTGTCCAAGCATTACATTGCTCCAGGTGAATGTCAGCTTTACACAGTTGCAATTTTTGCAATGTAACCCGGCAGGCATGCTGGCGGCATCCACCCATTTGCCGAGGTGTCCGCCATGCGTCGAACGCTGTGCTTGCTGTCCCTGCTGATCGCCTTGCCACTGCAGGCCGAAGAGAAGGTCGTCAACCTCTACAGCTGGGCCGACTATGTCGCCCCGCAAACCCTGCAACGCTTCGAGCAGGAGACCGGTTACAAAGTCCGCTACGACACCTTCGACACCACCGAAGTGCTGGAAACCAAGCTGCTCACCGGCCGCAGCGGTTACGACGTGGTGGTGCCGTCGGCCACCGTGCTGGCCCGGGCGCTCAAGGCCGGCGCACTGCAACCGCTGGATGCGCAGTCGATGCCAGGCTACGCCAATCTTGACCCGGATCTTTTGGCCAAGCTGGCCGAAGCCGACCCGGGCAACCGCCATGCCGTGCCCTACACCTGGGGCACGCTGGGCCTGGGGGTGAACGTCGAGGCGGTACGCCAGCGCCTGGGTGATGTCCCCCTCGACAGCCTCGACCTGCTGTTCAAGCCCGAGTACGCCAGCCGCCTCAAGGACTGCGGGATCGCCATGCTCGACTCACCGCAGGAGGTGATCGGCCTCACCCTCAACTACCTGGGCAAGGACCCTTACAGCCAGGACAAGAAAGACCTGGACGCCGCCCAAGCCCTGTTGCAGCAGTTGCAGCCGTCGGTCAGCTACGTGGCCAACGGCCGTCAGATCAACGACCTGGCCAACGGCAGCGTATGCCTGGCACTTACCTACAACGGCGACGCCGCCACCGCCGCCGACCAGGCCCGCCGCGCCGGCAAGCCGTTCGAGCTGATCTACCGCATCCCCCGTGAAGGCACCCTGGTGTGGCAGGACAACCTGGTGATCCCCAAGGATGCCCCGCACCCCGAAGCCGCCCGGGCCTTCATCGCCTTCATGCTGCGCCCCGACTCGGTCGCCGCCCTGACCAATTCGCTGTTCTTCGCCAACGCCAACCAGGCTGCCACGCCGCTGGTGGATGAGGCGATCCGCACCGACCCGGACATCTACCCCCCGGCCGAAGTGCGCCAGCGCCTGTTCGCCGACCGCAGCATGGCGCTGTCCGACCTGCGCCAGCGCAATCGCCTGTGGACCGCCTTCCGCAGCCGCCAATAACAACGACAACACCAGGAGACAGACCGTGGATCTCGCCCAGGACAACGACCAGGCCATCACCCGTGACAGCCTCTACGGCACCGCCGCCGAGAGCACCTACGCCGGCATCACCAGTTTTTCCCGGCGCCGCTACAGCCGCGATCTGCGCGGGGTCGATGTGGTGGTCAGCGGGGTGCCGTTCGACACCGCCACCAGCAACCGCCCGGGGGCGCGCTTCGGCCCGCGGGCGATCCGCGCCGCCTCGGTGCAGCAGGCCTGGGCCCGGCACTGGCCGTGGGCGTTCGACCCGTTCGACCACCTGGCAGTGATCGATTACGGCGACTGTGCGTTCGACAGCGGCACGCCGGCGTCGGTACCCGACAGCATCGAGGCCCATGCCGAACGTATCCTTGAAGCCGGCTGCGCCATGCTCACCCTGGGCGGCGACCACTTCATCAGCTACCCGCTGCTCAAGGCCCACGCCCGCCGCCATGGCCCGCTGGCGCTGATCCATTTCGATGCCCACAGCGACACCTGGCCCGACGAGGAAGGCAAGCGCATCGACCACGGCACCATGTTCTGGCACGCCGCCCGCGAGGGCCTGGTAGACCCGGCGCGCTCGGTGCAGATCGGCCTGCGCACCACCAACGACGACAGCCAGGGCTTCGCCATCCTCGATGCCCGCCAGGTGCATCGCCAGGGCACCGAGGCGATCATCGCGGCGATTCGCCAGCGGGTGGGGGACATGCCTGTGTACCTGACCTTCGACATCGATTGCCTCGACCCGGCCTATGCGCCCGGTACCGGCACCCCGGTGTGCGGCGGCCTGAGCACGGTGCAGGCGCTGGAGATCCTCGGTGGCCTGCGCGGCATCAACCTGGTGGGGATGGACCTGGTGGAAGTGGCGCCCGCCTACGACCATGCCGACATCACCGCCCTGGCCGGGGCGACGCTGGCAATGGAGATGCTTTGCCTGTATGCCGCGCGGCACAAAGTGGACTGAATTCACGCAGACGATCGCGGGGCAAGCCCGCTCCCACGGTATGACTGCCCCAAGGGTTGGATTGATGTCCAACTTCCTGAGGGCAGTCCATAGCGTGGGAGCGGCGGTGCGCCGCTGCGACTTGCCCCGCGATGCGTGGAAAGACCCATACTGAAACATCACGAATCATCTCAATCCGCATTCTCGCTTTTGTGTCGAACCCTGCGCGCCTTAGGCTATCCAACCCTGGAGCGCGCCTTTTCGTACGGAGGTGAAGCATGAATCCCACACTGCCAGCCCTGGCCATTGGCCTGTTGTTGAGCCTGCCGCTGCAGGCCGCTGCCGTTGCGCCCGTGCAATTGGCCGCCAACGACAGCAACAACCCCTACAACAGCCCGATCCAGCGCGCCAACCCCAACAGCCGACAGGGCAGCGTGCCCGCCACCCCTCCGGTGCGCGGCCCGTCCACCCAGCCCAACCCGCGCCCGCCGACCCTCGAAAACCGTGGCATCGGTAACGGCGACAACCTGCGCCGCGAGCAGCGGGCGCCCAACCTGGAACCCACCCGGCCAGCGCGCGATTCGCTACGCGTGCCCTGAGCCCCCTCGAAGGAACCGAGCATGACGCCACGCACCTGGTTGACCACCCTGGCCGCCGCCAGCCTGTTTCCCCTGCTGGCTCACGCCGCCGCGGAGCAACAGTTTCCCAGTGAACAAGGCCAGCTGACCGTCAGCACCGTTGCCGACGGCCTGCGCAACCCCTGGGCCCTGGCCTTCCTGCCGGGTAGCACGGACATGCTGGTGACCGAGCGCCCCGGCAATCTGCGTATCGTCAACGCCGAAGGCAAGGTCGGCCCGCCGCTGTCCGGTGTACCCAAGGTCTGGGCCGAAGGGCAGGGCGGGCTGCTCGATGTGGCGTTGTCACCTGACTTCGCCAAGGACCACACGATTTACCTGTCGTTCGCCGAAGAAGGCGCCGACGGCAAGGCCGGCACGGCGGTGGGCCGTGGCCAGCTGTCGCCGGACAGGGCGCGGCTGGAGAACTTCACGGTGATCTTCCGCCAGCAGCCCAAGCTGTCGGTGGGCAACCACTTCGGCTCGCGCCTGGTGTTCGATCGCGACGGCTATCTGTTCATTGCCCTGGGCGAAAATAACCAGCGCCCCACCGCGCAGGACCTGGACAAGCTGCAAGGCAAGATCGTGCGCATCCTCCCCGACGGCAAAGTGCCCAACGACAACCCCTTCGTCGGCCGCGACAAGGTGCGCCCGGAAATCTGGTCGTTGGGCCACCGCAACCAGCAAGGCGCCGCGCTCAACCCCTGGACCGGCAAGCTGTGGTCCCACGAGCACGGCCCGCGCGGCGGCGACGAGATCAACATCCCGGAGCCCGGCAAGAACTACGGCTGGCCGCTCGCCACCCACGGCATAAACTACTCGTTGTTGCCGATCCCCGAGGCCAAGGGCAAGCATGTCGATGGCATGGTCGACCCGCACCATGTGTGGGAGAAGTCGCCCGGCATCAGCGGCATGGCCTTCTACGACAGCCCGAAGTTCAAGGCCTGGGACCACAATCTGTTCATCGGCGCGTTGGCCACCCAGGAGCTGATCCGTTTGCAGCTCAAGGGTGACAAGGTGGTGCATGAAGAGCGCTTGCTGGGTGAGCTGAAGGCACGCATCCGCGATGTGCGGGTGGGACCGGATGGTTACCTGTATGTGCTGACCGATGACAAGGATGGCGCCTTGTTGAAGGTGGGGTTGAAGCAAGGCTGATCCAGCCAATCGCGGGGGGAGAAAGGTCCCCCCCGAGAGAGGGGCTTTCCCACCACGGGGGCGAAAATT
>NZ_JBMOWQ010000241.1:0-2831 GCF_049310485.1 Pseudomonas sp. GZD-209 | reverse complement strand
GATGGGGTGGTACCTTCTCCACCCGGGCGGGATCGGCCCCCCCCCGCGATGGGGCCGAATCTGTCGTACCATGGCCCTTTCCCATCAGATCGCCCGGCATGACCCCCGAATCCCTCTACCATCAGGCCCTCAACGACCGAGGTTTCGTCCCCGACCCGGCCCAGGCCGCCGCTGTCGCCGCCCTGCAGGGCTGTTTCGACGCCCTGCACCAGCGCCAACCCACCCAGGGCCTGTACCTCTGGGGCCCGGTCGGCCGTGGCAAGACCTGGCTGATGGACCTGTTCCACCGTTGCCTGAAGGTTCCGGCCAGGCGCCAGCACTTCCACCATTTCATGGCCTGGGTCCACCAGCGGCTGTTCCAGCTCAATGGCACGGCCGACCCACTCAGGGCCCTGGCCAGCGGCCTGGCCGAAGAAATCCGGGTGCTGTGCTTCGACGAACTGTTCGTCAGCGATATTGGCGATGCGATCATTCTCGGCCGCCTGTTCCAGGTGCTGTTCGACCACGGCGTGGTCATCGTCGCCACCTCCAACCAGCCGCCTGCGCAGCTCTACCGCGATGGCTTCAACCGCGGGCGCTTCCTCCCGGCCATCGGCGCCATCGAACGGCATATGCAGGTATTGGCGGTAGCCGGCGAGCAGGACCACCGCCTGCACCCAGGCGCCGAGCGGCAGCGTTACTGGGTTGTCGAACCCGGGCAGCCAAGCGCACTCGAAGCCGTGTTTCGTCAGTTGAGCCCAGAGGCGCCTGGCAGCGATCAGCCGCTGCAGGTCGGCTCCCGGCAGATCCGTACGCTGCGCCATAGCCAGCACGCGCTCTGGTGCCATTTCAGCGACCTGTGCGAGCAGCCCCTGGCGGCGATGGATTTCATGGGCTTGTGCGACCGCTTCCCGACGATCCTGGTCAGTGGCATCCCGGCCCTCGGTGGCGTACAGCAGGCCGGGCGCATTGCCCGCGGCACCGAAGATGGCGCCGCGCGCGTCGAGGCCGGTGATCGCCTGCTGCCGACGCTGGCGCCCAAGGATGACAGCGTGCGCCGCTTCATTGCCCTGGTCGACGAATGCTATGACCGGCGGGTGGCGCTGTACCTGGAAGCTGAGGTTCCCCTGGATGCGCTCTACACTCAAGGGTATCTGGCGTTCCCGTACCAACGGACCCTGAGCCGGCTGCGGGAGATGCAACTGCAACGCTTCGCCTGAAGGAGCCGACCATGCAGCCACTGTCGCAGCACTTGCTGACCCAGGCCTACAACAATGGCTGGGCCAACCACCGTTTGTACAAGGCCTGCCTGCAACTGAGCCACGACGAGTTCGTCGCCCCGCGATGCAGTTTCTTCCCTTCGATCAAGGCCACCCTCAACCACCTGCTGACGGTGGACTGGTTCTACCTCGATGCGCTGGAGTGTGAGCAGCGCGGCGAGGCGCCCGACCCGGATGGCGAGCGCTTCTTCCAGCCCGAGCAACCCTTCCTCACCTGCAGCGACCTGCAGGCGCAACAGGCCCAGGCCGACCAGCGGCTGATCAGCTATTGCCGGCAGTTGAGCGATGACCAGTTGGCGCGTTATGTGAGCATCGTGCGCCCTGAGCGGGTGCAGCGCGAGCAGCGTCTGCGGGTGTTGGCGCACCTGTTCGAGCACCAGATCCATCACCGCGGGCAGGTGCACGCCATGCTCAGCGATACGACGGTTAAGCCACCGCAGCTGGATGAGTTCTTCTGCGAGGAGGAGGCCGGCTTGCGGGCAAATGATTTCGCCGAGCTGGGTTGGAGCGAAGAGCTGGTCTGGCCCAAATGAACGGGGGCCGCTCTGTTGTGAATAGCGGTCAATGAACGGCGTTACCCGCTGTGAAACCAGCCCAGGGTAATCGTCGCCACCACGATGTAGCGCCCGCCCTTGGCCAGGGTGACCAGCAGCAGGAAGCGCCAGAAGGGTTCACGCATGATCCCGGCGATCAGCGTGAGCGGGTCGCCGATCACCGGCATCCAGCTCAGCAGCAGCGACCACTGCCCCCAGCGCTGGTAGCGCTGCTGTGCGCGCTCAAGCTGGCTGGCGCTGAACGGGAACCAGCGTTTGTCGCGCAGGTGCTCGATGGCCCGGCCCAGCAGCCAGTTGACGACAGAGCCCAGCACATTGCCCAGGGTGGCGATCAGCAGCAGGGTGGCCCAGGCCTCGGGCTCGCGCAGCAGCAGGCCGACCAGCACGGCTTCCGATTGCAGTGGCAGCAGCGTGGCAGCGCCGAAGGCGCTGAGGAACAGCGCCCAGAGGCTGAGCATCAGTAGTTGGCGACCACGGTGTCCTGGCCGTCGCGGGTAACGCCGATGACCTGGTAGGCATCCTTGTGGTCACCCATTTCCATGCCCGGCGAGCCCATGGGCATGCCGGGGACGGCGAGGCCCTTGAGGTCGTCGCGCTTGGCCAGCAGGCGCACCTGTTCGGCCGGTACATGGCCTTCGACGAACTTGCCGTTGATCACGCCGGTGTGGCACGACGCCAGGCGCGGCGCCACGCCCAGGCGCTGCTTGACCGCGCTCATGTTCGGTTCGACGTGGTCATTGACGGTGAAGCCGTTATCGCTCAGGTGCTTGATCCATTCCTTGCAGCAGCCGCAGTTGGGATCGCGGTACACGTCGATGGTTTCGCCCGCCTGGGCCAGGCCGGTGACGGCCAGCAGGCCGAGGGTGAGCAGGTGTTTGCGCAGCATGGTGAAACTCCTGTGAAACAAAATACGTCTTGTTGATCAGTGCACACTACTGACCCTGTGGGGGGGGGGGGGGGGGGGGGGGGGGGGGGGGGGTAGTGCTGGTACTTTCTCTCACGGCACGAGGGGGGGGGG
>NZ_JBMOWQ010000240.1:0-2892 GCF_049310485.1 Pseudomonas sp. GZD-209 | reverse complement strand
GCGGTGCCCCCCGACCCCCCCCCCCCGCCCCCCCCCCCCCCTCCCCCCCCCCCCCCCCCCCCCCCCCCCCGGGCCGGCGTTCAGCCTCAAAAGCGTAATCGGACCCCAGCCACCAGCCGAGTCTGGCCAATGTCTTCGCCATCTTCCCGGGCCTGATCGGCGCGGTTGCCGTGCAGGCGGTTGAAGCTGACCCCGACATAGGGCGCAAAGCCGCGGGTGATTTCGTAGCGCAGGCGCAGGCCCACTTCGCTTTCGGCCAGGCCCGAACCCTGTTCGCGGCCAGCGTCGTTGCGCCCGAAGAAGTTGGCTTCGACGGTCGGTTCGAGGACCCAGCGATTGGTCAGCAGCATAGCGTAACCGGCCTCCAGGCGCAGCGCGGTCTGCTGTCGCTCGCCGGCGTAGGCGGTGGCCTCCAGTTCCAGGCCATACAGCGGCGTGCCCTGGATGCCGAAGGCCGCCCAGCTCTGGCCGCTGGCGGGTTTGAAGTCCTGGCGCACGCCGCCGACCAGCTCCCACCAGGGGCTGATGGCATGCCCCCAAAGGGCCTGCAGCTCGGCTTTGTGGGTCTTGCCCTGTTCACGCTCGCCTTCGGTGCGCAGCCATAAGCGGTCGATGTCGCCACCCACCCAGGCCGTAGCGTTCCAGTTAAGCGCGCTGCTGCTCTCGAAGTTCTGGTACTCCAGTTGGTCGACGATCACTGCCCAGTTGATGGCGCGGTCGTGTACCTGGTGGCCGGGCAGCGGCGGAAAGGCGGCCTGGCGGTCGGCGTCGGTGATCACGGGCAAGGGGGTACGGGGTTGGGTGCTGGCGGGCGCGCCGTGATTCATCTGGCCATGGTCCATCTTGCCGTGGTCCATGGGCATGGCAGCGTGGTTCATCTGCCCGTGGTCCATGGGCATGGCACCATGGTTCATGTGTTCCATCCCGGCGGCCAGCGCCCGCTCGCTGGCCAGCAGGGCGAACAGGGCGACGCCGGTGGCAATGCGGCGGTTGGTCATCTCATTCATCGACGCGTACCTCGCGGAACATGCCGGTCTCCATGTGGTAGAGCAGGTGGCAGTGGTAGGCCCAGCGACCCAGGGCATCGGCTGTGACGCGGTAGCTGCGGCGGCTGCCCGGCGGCATGTCGAGGGTGTGCTTGCGCACCAGGAAGCGCCCCTGTTCATCCTCGAGGTCGCTCCACATGCCGTGCAGGTGGATGGGGTGGGTCATCATGGTGTCGTTGACCAGGGTGATGCGCACCCGCTCGCCGTACTTCAGACGCAAGGGTTCGGCGTCGCTGAACTTGATGCCGTCGAACGACCAGGCGAAGCGCTCCATGTGCCCGGTCAGGTGCAGCTCGATGTCCCGTGACGGTTCGCGGCCGTCCGGGTCGGGGTAGGGGCTGCGCAGGTCGGCGTAGGTCAGCACCCGGCGGCCGTTGTCGCGCAGGCCCAGGCCCGGGTCGGAAAGATTGGGCCGTGGGGCCATGGTCTGCATGTCCACCAGCGGGTTGTCGGTTTCGCTGGCAGGGTGCTGCTGCATGCCCGACATGCCCGACATGCCCGACATGCCCGACATGGCTGAATGGTCCATGCCTGCCATGTTGCCGTGGTCCATGGTGGCCATGTTCGAATGATCCATGCCGGCCATGCTGCCGTGGTCCATCCCGGCCATATTTGAATGATCCATCCCACCCATCCCACCATGGCCCATGTCATCCATGCTCAATACCGGGCGCGGATCGGGCGCGGGCACCGGTGCCTGCAGCCCGGCGGCGCGGGCCAGGGTGCCGCGGGCGTAGCCGGTGCGGTCCATGCTCTGGGCGTACAGGGTGTAGGCCGGCAGGTCGCCTACGGTCACCAGCACGTCATAGGTCTCGGCCACGGCGATGCGCAGCTCGTCCACCGTCACCGGGGTGACCGGCAGGCCGTCGGCGGCAATCACCGTCAGTTGCAAGCCAGGGATGCGGAAGTCGAAGTAGGTCATCGCCGAGGCGTTGATCAGGCGCAGGCGCACGGTTTCGCCGGGCTGGAACAGGCAAGTGAAGTTGCCGTCCGGCGGCTGGCCGTTGAGCAGGTAGGTGTAACTGGCAGCACTGATGTCGGCCAGGTCGGTCGGGCTCATGCGCATCTTGGCCCAGGCCCAGCGATTGTCTGCCGCGTTGGCGAAACCCTGGTCTGCCACATCGTCGATGAAGTCGCCGACCGTGCGCTTGTTGTAGTTGAAGGCGTCCGACTGCTTCTTCAGCGTCGCCATCAGCGCTTGCGGCGCCTGGTCCGACCAGTCGCTGAGCAGCAGCACATGGTCACGCTGGTACTGATGCGGCTCGGGTTCGCGCGGTTCGATGACGATGGCGCCGTACACCCCGGCCTGTTCCTGCAGCCCGGAATGGCTGTGGTACCAGTAGGTGCCACTCTGCTTCAGGGTGAACTGGTACAGGTAATCGCCGCCCGGTTCGATGCCGGCGAAGCTCAGGCCCGGCACGCCGTCCATGTTGGCCGGCAGGATGATGCCGTGCCAGTGGATCGAGGTGTCCTGGTCCAGGCGGTTGCGCACCCGCAGGGTCACGGTGTCGCCTTCGCGCCAGCGCAATTGCGGGCCGGGCAGGCTGCCATTGATGGTCAGCGCGGTGCGTGGCTTGCCGGTGATGTTGACCGCGGTCTGGCCGATGAACAGCTCGAACTGCTGGCCGCTCAGATCGTGCAGCGGCAGGCGGCCCTCGGCGGCCTGGGCCAGCGGGCGCCACAGGCCGAGGCCGGCCAGGGCGGTGGCGGCGCCCAGGCCCTTGACGAAGGTGCGACGGGTGGGGGTAGGTGGCATGGCGTGGTCTCGGTGGTGGCCGTCGCCCCCATCGCGGGGGGAGGAAACCCCCCACCCTGTGTCGTGGGTCGACCTCCCGAGGTTTTCACA
>NZ_JBMOWQ010000239.1:0-2721 GCF_049310485.1 Pseudomonas sp. GZD-209 | reverse complement strand
CGCCCCGCCCCTCCTTTCCACTACTCCCTCCACCCCCCCCCACCTGGCCTGCGAACAGCCCGAAGATGAGCCACGATCCTCGCCGGCTGCGCCTGTCAGTCACCTGAGGCGCGCATTACAGATTTGTCAGGCAGGCGCCTCGGCGTTGTCCAGGTCACGCATCAGCAGGCCGAACTCCAGCGACACCTGCTCGGGGATCGGCAGGTACACCACGTGGCCATCACCGGGGGCCACTTCGATCGCCTGCTGCTGGCGGTCGTGCAGGCGGTGCAGGTCGAAGTGGTAGTTGCCGCGCGGGGTCATCAGCTCCAAGTGGTCGCCCACGGCGAAGCGGTTCTTCACTTTCACTTCGGCCAGGCCGTCAACCCGCACGCCAGTCAGCTCGCCCACGAACTGCTGGCGCTCGGACACCGAGTTGCCGCGCTGGTAGTTCTGGTACTCGTCGTGCACGTGGCGGCGCAGGAAACCCTCGGTGTAGCCGCGCTGGGCGAGGGATTCGAGGTTGCCCATCAGGCCCCGGTCGAATGGCCTTCCGGCCACCGCGTCGTCGATGGCCTGGCGGTACGACTGCACCGCCCGGGCACAGTAGAAGTGCGACTTGGTGCGGCCCTCGATCTTCAGCGAATGCACACCCATCTGCGCCAGCCGCTCGACATGCTGGATGGCGCGCAGATCCTTGGCGTTCATGATGTAGGTGCCGTGCTCGTCCTCGAAGGCCGGCATCTCTTCGCCCGGGCGGTTGCTCTCCTGCAGCAGGAACACCTGGTCGGTGGGCGCACCCAGCCCCAGGGTCGGTTCGAATTCACGCACGATGTCGCCGGTGGCGTTCTCGGTGGCCGGGGTGGCCTGGTACTTCCAGCGGCAGGCATTGGTGCACGAGCCCTGGTTGGCGTCGCGCTTGTTCAGGTAGCCCGACAGCAGGCAGCGCCCGGAGTACGCCATGCACAACGCGCCGTGAACGAACACTTCCAGTTCCATCTGCGGTACCTGCTGGCGGATCTCTTCGATCTCTTCCAGCGACAGCTCCCGCGACAGGATCACCCGCGTCAGCCCCATCTGCTGCCAGAACTGCACGCTGGCCCAGTTCACCGTATTGGCCTGCACCGAGAGGTGGATGGCCATCTGCGGGAAGTGCTGGCGCACCAGCATGATCAGCCCCGGGTCGGACATGATCAGCGCGTCCGGGCCCATTGCGATCACCGGTGCCAGGTCCTTGAGGAAGGTCTTGAGCTTGGCATTGTGCGGGGCGATGTTGACCACCACGTAGAAGCGCTTGCCCTGGGCCTGGGCCTCCAGGATGCCGCGTGCCAGGTTGGCGTGGTCGAATTCGTTGTTGCGCACCCGCAGGCTGTAGCGCGGCTGGCCGGCGTACACCGCGTCGGCGCCATAGGCGAAGGCATAGCGCATGGTCTTCAGGGTGCCGGCGGGGGCGAGCAGTTCGGGCTTGGCGGGTGAGGTCATGGGTGCGCACCAGGGGCAAAAGGCGCGGATGCTACGGCGGCGGCGCTGCCGCGGTATTGATCTGGGTCAACGGCACTTTTGCCGTTACGGCGCGCACTAAAGTGTTGAACCCCTGAGGAATGCCCATGAACGAGACCGTGTTGCAGAACAAGGCCCTGACTGCGCTGCTGGCGCTGGTGACCATTGCCTTCATCTGGATTCTTTTGCCGTACTTTGGCGCAATCTTCTGGGCGGTAGTGCTGGGCATCCTCTTCGCGCCGTTGCAGCGTCGTCTGCTGTTGCGGCTGGGCGGGCGGCGCAACTTGGCGACGTCGCTGGCACTGCTGGTCTGCCTGCTGATCGCGGTGCTGCCGGTGATCATCATCAGCATGCTGCTGGTGCAGGAGGGCGCGGCGCTGTACCAGCGCGTGGAGAGCGGCCAACTGGACATTGCCGGCTATATCGAACGCGGCAAGGACATGCTCCCGAACTATGCCCAGCATGCCCTGGACCGCATGGGCATGGGCAACCTCGACGGCCTGCGCGACAAGATCACCAAGTGGGCCACCCAGGGCAGCCAGTTCCTGGCAGGGCAGGCGTTCAGCTTCGGGCAGGGCACCTTCGAGTTCCTGGTGAGCTTCGGCATCATGCTCTACCTGCTGTACTTCTTCCTGCGTGAGGGCGCAGAGGTGGCGCGCAAGATACGCCAGGCCGTGCCGCTGCCCGAGCAGCAGAAGCGCCGCCTGCAACTGAAGTTCAAGCGCGTGGTACGGGCCACGGTCAAGGGCAACCTGCTGGTGGCGATTACTCAGGGCGCGTTGGGCGGGTTGATCTTCTGGGTGCTGGATATCCCCAGTGCGCTGATCTGGGCGGTGCTGATGGCGTTCCTGTCGCTGCTGCCGGCGGTGGGCGCGGGGATCGTCTGGGCACCGGTGGCGGCCTATTTCATCCTGACTGGGGCGACCTGGCAGGGCATCGTGCTGACCGCCTTCGGGGTACTGGTGATCGGACTGGTGGACAACCTGTTGCGGCCGATCCTGGTGGGCAAGGACACGCGCATGCCGGACTACCTGGTGCTGGTGTCCACCTTGGGCGGGCTGGCGGTATTCGGGCTCAACGGCTTTGTGATCGGGCCGTTGATCGCGGCGTTGTTCGTGTCCAGCTGGGCGATCTTTGCCTCGACCAAGCCGCAGGTGCAGTTGCCGTCGTAGCAAGCGATCGCGGGGGGAAGGGAATCCCCAAAAACCCAGAGAACGAGCGTGGGAGAGGGGGGGGTGCGAG
>NZ_JBMOWQ010000238.1:0-18379 GCF_049310485.1 Pseudomonas sp. GZD-209 | reverse complement strand
CACCAGACCCCCCCCCCCCCTCTCGCTATTTTGTTCGTCTAGTTCCCCTCCCCCCCCCCCCCCCCGATGCGCCATTCAACGCAAGCTGTAAGAAACGCCCAGATATGCGGCGAAGCCTTCCCCCGGCGTCGAGCGGGCGACATCCTTGCCGCCATCGTCATACCCCGGCGTCACCGTCGCCGCATAGCGCTTGTCGGTCAGGTTGCGCAGGTCCAGCCAGGTCTGCCAGTCACGTTTCGGTGAATTCCAGCCCAGCCGCGCGCCGAGCAGGGCGTAGGCGTCGGCGGGGTAGCTGTTGGCATAGTCCACCTGCACCTTGGAGGCCATCTGCGTATTCACGCCGGCGTAGAAACCGCTCGGCCAGTCATAGCGCAGTTCGGCCTGGTAGTAGTGCATGGGGATGCCGGGCAAGCGGTTGTCGCCGAACTTGTCGTCGTCGCGGTAGTGGAAGTCGCTGAAGGTGTAGGCCTGGCGCAGGCTCAACTTGCCAGTGCCGGGCTGCTCCCAGAGCGTGCTGTCCAGGCCGGCTTCGACGCCCTGGTGCACCGTGGGGCTGGCGTTGAACTCCTTGGGCAGCGCCCCTTGCACGATCTCCACGGCCAGCAGTTCATGGCGAACCTGCGAGTAGTACCAGGCCAGGTCCCAACGGCCCAGCGCCGAATCGCCGCGTGCGCCCAGTTCCAGGGTGGTGGCGGTCTGGTTCTGCATCTCGATCGGCTGGGTCGCCGAGGTCGAGCTCCAGACCAGCGACCACGGGTGCGGCGGCTCCACCGAACGGCTGAGGTTGCCGTACACCTGCAGGTCCGGGCGGATGTCGTAGCGCAGGCCCACGCGCGGCGCGTAGTCCCAGTCGTGCTGGCTGACCTTGCCGCCCGTGGCGGGGTAACTCACATCGCTCTCGCGACGGGTGTAGATCGCTGCAAGCCCGGTGGTCAGCCACAGGTCGGGGACCAGCTCGAGGTCGTTGCCCACATGCAGCACGGTGTCCGAGCCCTGGTAGCTGAAGTCGCGGCTGCGGGCGCCGAAGTTGTCGCCGCCGCTGCGGGCGAACTGCGAGGCACCGCTGTTGGGCAGGTGCTTGGTGGTGCGCCAGCCGACCGTGGTCTTGCTCTCGTGGCCGAACAAGGTGTCGCGACGCATGTAGTTCAGGGTGCCGCTGACATCGGTGTAGGCGACCTTCAGGCGCATCGGGCCTTCGCGCAGGTCCATGGGGAAGTCGTGATAGACCAGCCCGGCCTCCAGGCGCGAATCGTCGTCGAGGAAGAAGGTGGTCTTGTTGCCCACCCAGGTGCTGCCCGGCTGCGGGCGGCTGTCGTCGCGGGCCAGGTAGGCGGCGTTGGCCGCGCGCGGGTGGTGCTTGATCTGGTCCTTGGTCAGGCGCCCGGCAAGCTCGTTCTCGGTTTCGCGGTAGCGCAGGTAGAAGCGCGTTTCCAGGTTCGGGTTGAAGCGGTAGCCAAGGTTGGCGGCGATGCCCTTGGCGCTGCCACTGCTGTGCGCCTGGTAACCGTCGTACTCCGAGTCGGTCAGGGCCACGTAGTAGTCGAGGTTGCCCAGCACCTGGCCGCTGCTGACATGCCGGTGCTGGTAGCCACGGCTGCCGAGCTCGTAGCGCACCTGCAAGGGCGCGGCATCGTAGCCGGTATGGGTGACGTAGTTGATCGCGCCGCCGAGGGCCAGTGAGCCCTGGTCGAAGCCGTTGGCGCCGCGCAGCACTTCGGCGCGGCTCAGCCACAGCGGCTCGAACAGTTCATAGGGGGTGCCACCTGGGCCGGTCAGCGGCAGGCCGTCGAACATGGTGTATACGCCGGAGCCGTGGGCGCCGGGCGCACGGTTGATGCCCGAGCCGCGGATCGACAGCTTGATGCCGTCGTTGCCGGCCGACTGGGCGAACACCCCGGGCTGGTAGGCGAGCACGTCCTGGTTGCTGGCCACCCGGCCCTGGCCCACCTTGTCCATGTCCACCAGGTTGCTGGCGCCAGGGATTTCGTGCAGACGCTCGGCGGCGGCTTCCAGTTCGGATTGCTGCTGGCCCTGGATCAGCACCTGGTCGAGTTCGACGCGGTTGGCGGCCTGGGTGGTGCCGGCGACGAACAGCGCCAGCAGGGAGTAGGGCAGGGTGGGGCGCATGGGGCGAGGTTCCAGATCGAGTGCGGGAGTCTGACGCTGCAAAAGGCAGACGAAGCACAGTGGTCGATCTGTAATGGCAATCGCGGGGCAAGCCCGCTCCCACGGCTCGGTCGCGATAGGGCCCCAAAAAAGAAACCCCGCCGAGGCGGGGTTTCTGGTGACGCTAGCAGCCGATCAACCGATCAGTTGCAGGCCAGCCTGTTGCACCATTTCCAGCAGTGGCTGCGGGTACACACCCAGCACGAAGGCGAGAATGGCGATGGCCAGCAGCATCACGCCGCCGGTGCGCTGTTCCCACTTCAGCGGGGCGTCGTGACGACGCAGGTTCGGCTCGACCAGGTACAGGGTGACCATGACGCGCAGGTAGTAGTACACGCCGATGGCACTGCCCAACACCAGGGCGCCGACCAGCCACCACAGCTGCGACTCGACACCGGTGGCGATGATGTAGAACTTGCCGATGAAGCCCGCAGTCAGCGGGATACCCGCCAGCGACAGCATCATCACGGTCAGCACCGCGGTCAGGTACGGACGGCGCCAGAACAGGCCGCGGTACTCGTACAGGGCGTCGGCGTCACGGCCGGCGTAGGGCGAGGACATCAGGGTGATCACGCCGAAGGCGCCGAGGCTGGTGATCACGTAGGTGACCAGGTACACACCCATGGCTTCCATGGCCAGGCCCTTGCTGGCGACCAGGGCGATGACCAGGTAGCCGAAGTGGGCGATGGACGAGTAACCGAGCAGGCGCTTGAGGTTGCTCTGGGTCAGTGCCAGCAGGTTGCCGATCAGGATCGAGGCCACGGCGATGACCGCCAGTACGGTGCTCAGCACGCCGCTGCTGGCGGCAGGGGAGAGCATGAACAGGCGCACGACCACGGCGAACACCGCGACCTTGCTGGCGGTGGCCAGGAACGCGGCCACCGGCGCCGGGGCGCCTTCGTACACGTCCGGGGTCCACAGGTGGAACGGCACCAGCGACAGCTTGAACGCCAGGCCGACCAGCATCATGCCCAGGCCTAGCTGGGCCAGCAGGCTTGGCATGCTGGTGGCGGCCAGGGCCTTGCCCAGCTGGTCGAAGGTCAGGCTGCCGGCATCGGCGTACAGCAGGGCCATGCCGAACAGCAGGAAGGCGGAACCGGCGGCCGACAGCACCATGTACTTGATGCCGGCTTCCAGCGAGCGCTTGTTGAAGAACGCATACGCCACCAGGCCGTAGACCGGCACCGACAGCAGCTCCAGGCCGATGAACAGGCCGGCCAGGTGGTTGGCGCTGACCAGCACCAGGCCGCCCAGTGCCGACATCAGCAGCAGCAGGTAAAGCTCTTCACGGTTGCCCGGGAAGCCCTTGGAACCTTCGCCCAGATAAGCGTGGGCGAGGGTCACGCAGGCCAGCGTCGCCACCAGCACGATGGCCATGTACAGGCAGGCGAACTTGTCGATGGTGACCAGCGAGGTGACCGCCAGCGGTGCAACTTTCAGTGCCGGCAGGATCGACAGCAGGGCCAGGTTCAGGCCCACGGTGGACAGCAGGAACGTCTGCGAGTGGTTGCGCTTCCAGGCGATCGCCAGCATCACCACCACCGTGGTGATGGTGGTGATCAGCATCGGCGCCAATGCGATGAAGTGTTGAGTGGTGAATTCCATAGCGCTCTTACCGGGCCGAAGCGAGTTGAGTGAAAGCGGAACCGAGCCACTGCTGCACACCGCTCATGGTGGCGGCAGAGGTGTCGAGGAACGGCTGCGGATACACGCCCAGCAGGATCAGCAGGCCAGCCAGGCCCAGCACCATGATCATCTCGCGGGTGTCCATGCCGGCCAGCACGGTGTCGGCCTTGGCCGGGCCGAAGTAGGCGCGGTGGATCATGATCAGCGAGTAGACCGAACCGAACACCAGACCGGTGGTGGCGATCACGGTGATCCACGGCACGTGGGCGAAGCTGCCGATCAGGATCAGGAACTCACCGACGAAGTTGCCGGTGCCTGGCAGGCCCAGCGACGCGGCGGCGAAGAACAGGCTGATGGCCGGCAGGTAGGCGATGCGGTGCCACAGGCCACCCATCTGGCGCATGTCACGGGTGTGCAGGCGCTCGTACAGCTGGCCGGACAGGATGAACAGCGCGGCGGCCGACAGGCCGTGGGCCAGCATCTGGATCACCGCGCCTTGCAGGGCCTGCTGGCTGCCGGAGTAGATGCCGATCAGCACGAAGCCCATGTGCGAGACGCTGGAGAAGGCGATCAGGCGCTTGATGTCGGTTTGCGCGAAGGCCAGGAAGGCACCGTAGAAGATGCCGATCAGGCCCAGGGTCATGGCGATTGGCGCAAACTCGGCCGAGGCGTTCGGGAACAGCGGCAGGGCGAAGCGCAGCAGGCCGTAGGCCGCGGTCTTCAGCAAGATACCCGCCAGGTCCACGGAACCTGCGGTCGGTGCCTGGGCGTGAGCGTCAGGCAGCCAGGAGTGGAACGGCACCACCGGCAGTTTCACCGCGAAGGCGATGAAGAAGCCCAGCATCAGCACGTATTCCACGCCAGCCGGCAGTTCGGCCTTGAGCAGGTCGCTGTAGTTGAAGGTCAGCACACCGGTGGTGTTGTAGTTGACGAGCACCAGGCCAAGGATCGCCACCAGCATGATCAGGCCGCTGGCCTGGGTGAAGATGAAGAACTTGGTCGCTGCGTAGATCCGGGTCTTCTTGCCGTCCGACGAACTGTGACCCCAGAGCGCGATGAGGAAGTACATCGGCACCAGCATCATTTCCCAGAAGAAGAAGAACAGGAACAGGTCCAGGGCCAGGAACACACCGACCACGCCGCCGAGGATCCACATCAGGTTGAGGTGGAAGAAGCCGACGTGGCGCTGGATCTCTTTCCACGAGCACAGTACCGACAGCACGCCGAGCAGGCCGGTCAGCAGGATCATCAGCAGCGACAGGCCGTCCAGGGCCAGGTGCACGCTGATGCCGAAGCGCTTGATCCACTCGAACTTGTATTCGAGGGCCCAGTGCGGTTCGGCGCCTGGCGCCGGGGCCAGGGTGTAGTCGCCGTTAGCCCACAGCCACAGGCCGATGCCGAGCAGCAGGGACATGGTCAGCAGCGCGATCCAGCGGGGCAGGGTGGCGCCGAAGCGCTCACCCAGCCAGCACAGGAGGCCGCCGATGAAGGGGATCAGGATCAGCCAAGGCAAAATCATGACGGGTTGGTTTCCTTTGGCAAAGTCGCAAGGTTCTTCATAGTCATACCGCAGCCACTACCACAGCGCCCAGCACCAGCACGGCGCCGACGGCGATCGAGGCGGTGTACCAACGCAGCTGGCCGGTCTCGGTCTTGCTCATGGCGACGTTGCCGCCGCGAGCCATCCGTGGGATCAGGCCGATGCTGCGGTCCACCGGGTCCTTGCGCAGGATGTGGCAGATCAGCAGGTAAGGTTTGACGAACAGCTTGTCGTAGATCCAGTCGAAGCCCCAGGCGGCGAACCACCAGGCCGACAGGACGCGACCGATACCACTGTTGGCGATGCTGCTGACAAAGCGACGCTTGCCCAGGAACAGCAGGGCCGACAGCAGGATACCGGCGATGGCGATGGCGCCCGAGGCGATCTCCAGCGAGTGCTTGGCTTCGCCACCGGCGTGGCCGGCGCTCTCAGGCAGCACGCCTGCCAGTGGCGGGTGGATCCAGGCGCCGATGAAGGTCGACAGCACGATCAGCACACCCAGCGGCAGCCAGTGGCTGATGCCGTGGCCGGCGTGGGCTTCGGTCTTGGCTTCGCCGTGGAAGGCGATGAAGATCAGGCGGAAGGTGTACAGCGAGGTCATGAACGCGCCGACCAGGCCGGCGTACAGCAGGCCGGTGTTGCCGCTGGCGAAGGCTTCCCAGAGGATCTCGTCCTTGGAGTAGAAGCCCACGGTCAGGATCGGCAGGGCGGCCAGTGCAGCGCCACCGACCACGAAGCTGGCATAGGCCAACGGCAGCTTCTTCCACAGGCCGCCCATCTTGAAGATGTCCTGCTCGTGGTGGCAGGCAACGATCACCGCACCCGAGGCAAGGAACAGCAGGGCCTTGAAGAAGGCGTGGGTCATCAGGTGGAAGATCGCCGCGTCCCAGGCACCCACGCCCAGGGCCAGGAACATGTAGCCGATCTGGCTCATGGTCGAGTAGGCGAGGATACGCTTGATGTCGGTCTGCACCAGCGCGGCGAAGCCGGCCAGTACCAGGGTCACGCCACCGACGACACCGACCAGGTGCAGGACGTCCGGGGCCAGCAGGAACAGGCCGTTGGTACGGGCGATCAGGTACACGCCCGCGGTCACCATGGTTGCGGCGTGGATCAGTGCCGAAACCGGGGTCGGGCCCGCCATCGCGTCGGCCAGCCAGGTCTGCAGCGGCAGCTGGGCCGATTTACCGACCGCGCCACCCAGCAGCATCAGGGTTGCCAGGACCATCCAGGTGTCACCGGCCTGGAACTTCTGCGGTGCCAGCACCAGCAGTTCCTGCACGTTCAGCGTGCCCAGCTGGGCGAACAGGATGAACAGGCCGATGGCCATGAACACGTCGCCGATGCGGGTAACGATGAACGCCTTGAGTGCCGCGTTACCGTTGTTGCGGTTGCTGTAGTAGAAACCGATCAACAGGTACGAGCACAGGCCCACGCCTTCCCAGCCGAAGTAGATGAACAGCAGGTTATCGCCCAGCACCAGGAACAGCATGCTGGCGATGAACAGGTTGGTGTACGAGAAGAAGCGCGAGTAACCGGCTTCGCCACGCATGTACCAGGAGGCGAACAGGTGGATCAGAAAGCCCACACCGGTGACCACGCCCAGCATGGTGACCGACAGGCCATCCACGTACAGGGTGAAGTTCGGCGCGAAGCCGTCCACCGACATCCACTGCCACAGCAGCTGGCTGTACGCACCGCCCTCAGGCGGGGCGACGTTGAACTGCCAGATCACGTAGGCGGCGGTGGCCGCCGACAGACCGACCGAGCCGACGCCGATCAGCGCGGACAGGTTCTCCGAGAACCGCCCACGGGAGAACGACAGCAGCAGGAAGCCGATCAGGGGGAATACGAACGTCAGGAAGATAAGGTTCATCCGCGCATCTCACTGGCAGCATCGATGTCGAGAGTGTGGAAGCGGCGATACAGCTGCAGCAGGATCGCCAGGCCAATGCTGGCCTCGGCGGCTGCCAGGCTGATCACCAGAATGAACATCACCTGGCCGTCGGGCTGGACCCAACGGGCACCGGCGACGATGAACGCCAGGGCAGAGGCGTTCATCATGACTTCCAGGCTCATGAGCACGAAGAGGATGTTGCGGCGGACCATCAGGCCAACCAGACCTAAGCAGAACAGGATGCCGGCGACCGCCAGACCATGCTCGAGAGGGATAGCACCCATGATTTACTCCTTCGCCTCGTTGCGGCCCAGGTGGAAGGCGGTGACGGCTGCCGCGAGCAGCAGCATCGAGGCCAGTTCGACCACCAGCAGGTACGGCCCGAACAGGCTGATGCCGACTTCTTTGGCGCTGACGGTGGTACCGCTGATGGCGGCGCCCGACGGGCTGACGAACAGCACGTACAGCAGCTCCAGCAGCAGCAGGGCGGCGAGGATCACCGGCCCCGCCCAGATGCCGGGCTTGAGCCAGCCGCGTTCCTGGGCGACCGAGGCCGGCCCGAGGTTGAGCATCATCACCACGAACACGAACAGCACCATGATGGCGCCGGCGTAGGCGATCACTTCCAGGGCGCCGGCGAACGGCGCACCGAGGGAGAAGAAGATCATCGCCACGGAAATCAGCGAGATGATCAGGTAGAGCAGGGCGTGCACCGGGTTGGTGCCGGTCACCACGCGAAGCGTGGAGACAACGGCGACACCGGATGCGAAGTAGAAAGCGAATTCCATCTTTCTGTCCTTATGGGAGCAAGCTCTTCACGTTGATCGGCTCGGCTTCGTTCTGCGCAGAGCCTTTCGGCTTGCCAGCGATGGCCATACCGGCAACACGGTAGAAGTTGTAGTCAGGGTTCTTGCCGGGGCCGGAGATCAGCAGATCTTCTTTCTCGTACACCAGGTCCTGACGCTTGAACTCGGCCATTTCGAAATCCGGGGTGAGCTGGATCGCGGTGGTCGGGCACGCTTCTTCACACAGGCCGCAGAAGATGCAACGCGAGAAGTTGATGCGGAAGAACTCGGGGTACCAACGACCGTCCTCGGTCTCGGCCTTCTGCAGCGAAATGCAGCCGACCGGGCAGGCCACCGCGCAGAGGTTGCACGCTACGCAGCGCTCCTCGCCGTCGGGGTCGCGGGTGAGGACGATGCGGCCGCGGTAGCGCGGCGGCAGGTACACGGGTTCTTCGGGGTACTGCAGGGTGTCGCGCTTGCGGAACCCGTGGGAGAACACCATCACCAGGCTGCGCAGCTGAGTGCCGGTGCCCTTAACGATGTCGCCGATATACTTGAACATGGGTCAAATCCTCACTGGGCCGCGACGGCTGGCGTGTTGTAGAGCACGATCGCAGCGGTCACCAGCAAATTGATCAGGGTCAGCGGCAGGCAGAACTTCCAGCTGAAGTCCATCACCTGGTCATAGCGTGGGCGCGGGATCGAGGCGCGCAGCAGGATGAACAGCATGATGAAGAACGCGGTCTTCAGGGCGAACCAGAAGAACGGCAGCTGCGGCAGCAGGTCGAACGGACCGTGCCAGCCACCGAAGAACAGGGTGACCAGCAGCGCCGAGATCAGGATGATGCCGATGTATTCACCAACGAAGAACATGCCCCATTTCATGCCGGCGTATTCGATGTGGTAGCCGTCGGCCAGTTCCTGTTCCGCTTCCGGCTGGTCGAACGGGTGACGGTGAGTCACGGCGACGCCAGCGATGAAGAAGGTACAGAAGCCGAAGAACTGCGGAATGATGAACCACAGGTTCTGGGCCTGGTATTCAACGATGTCGCGCATGTTGAACGAGCCCACCTGCACCACCACGCCCATCAGCGCCAGGCCCAGGAACACCTCGTACGAGACGGTCTGCGCCGAAGCACGCAAGCTGCCCAGCAGGGCGTACTTGTTGTTCGACGACCAGCCGGCGAACAGCACGGCGTACACCGACAGGCCGGCCATGGCGAAGAAGAACAGCAGGCCGATGTTCAGGTCGGCGACGCCCCAGCCCGGGGTGATCGGGATGATCGAGAAGCCGATCAGCAGGGCGCTCATGGCCACGACCGGCGCCAGGGTGAAGATCATCTTGTCGACGAAGGGCGGGTTCCAGTCTTCCTTGAAGAACATCTTCAGCATGTCGGCAGCGATCTGGAACATGCCGAACGGGCCGACGCGGTTCGGACCGTAGCGGTCCTGCCACCAGCCCAGCAGGCGACGCTCGACGAAGCTGAGCAGCGCGCCGCAGACCACCACGGCCAGCAGCACCACGATGGCCTTGACGACCTGAATGATCACATCGATCACTTCGGGGGTGAACCAGCTCATTGTGCTGCCTCCTGCAGGCCTTCGACGGATGCACCGAAGATGGCGGGCGGAATGCCGGCCAGGCCTTTGGGCAACGCAACCAGGCCAGCGCCCAGCTCTTCATTGATACGCAGCGGCAGGCGCAGCGACACACCGGCCACGTTCAGGCTCAGCATCGCGCCGTCGTTGACGCCCAGGCGGTCGGCTTCGGACTTGGCCAGGCCGACGTAGGCGGCCGGGATGCGCTCCTGCACCGGGGCGGCGCGCGAGGAGCTCTCTTCGCTGCCGAACAGGTGGAAGAACGGCACGGCGGTCCAGGTGCCACGGGCCGGGTTGAACGCGCCAGGGATGGCGGTGAACCAGCTCAGGCGGTCGCCTTGGGATTCGATCAGGCGCACGCCCGGGTCACCGGCACGCAGGTGGCCACCGACCTCGTCCTGGAACTTGTTCCAGGCTTGCGGCGAGTTCCAGCCCGGCGACCAGGCGAACGGCACCTGCTGACGCGGTTCGGCCGAACCCGAGTAGCCTTCCATGGAGAAGGCGAACGCGGTGTCCTTGTCCTGCGGGGTACGCGGCTCGTGCACGCTGATGTTGGCGCGCATGGCGGTACGGCCCGAGTAGCGCAGCGGCTCACGGGCCAGCTTCATGCCCTTGATGCGGAACGCGGCGCTTGGTGCGGCGTTGACGATGCCGGCCAGTTGCGGGGCGGCTTCGGCGCAGGCGCTGGTGACGTGATCCAGCTGGGTCCAGTCCACCGGCTTGTTGAGCAGGGTGGCACGCAGGGCGTGCATCCAGCGCCAGCCTTCGTGGATCTGGATGCTGCTGTCCAGGTACTGCGGGTCGAACACCTGGAAGAAGCGCTGGGCACGGCCTTCCTGGCTGACCAGGGTACCGTCGCCTTCGGCGAACGAGGCGGCTGGCAGTACCAGGTGGGCACGGTCGCTGGTGGCGGTCTTGGAGTGATCGGCGACGATCACCACCTTGGCCGCGGCCAGGGCGGCGTCGACCTTGGCGGCCGGTACGCGGGCGTACAAGTCGTTTTCCAGCACGACGATGGCGTCGGCCTTGCCGCTGATCACCGCGTCCAGGGCGGCGTCGATGGACTCACCGCCCATCATCGCCATGCCGAGGCTGTTGGCCTCAGGCACGACCAGGCTCAGCGAGCCGTTCTTCTCGCGCAGCTTGAGGGCCTTGGCGATGTTGGCGGCGGCTTCGATCAGCGCCGGGTCGGCCAGCGAAGTACCGGCGACGATCAGCGGGCGCTGGGCAGCGACCAGGGCGTCGGCGATACGCTGGGCCAGGGCCTTGGCGTCGCTGTCCAGGCCTTCGACGGCCGGGGCGCTCGGGTCGATGGCGTGGGCCACGGCGAAACCGATGCGGGCCAGGTCGGCGGGGGCGGCGTGCACGCACTCTTCGGCAACGTCGTCCAGCTTGGTTTCAGCCAAGGAGGCGATGAACAGCGGGTACAGCGCGTGCTGGCCGATGTTCTTCACTGCAGCGTCCAGCCAAGGCTGTACGCGCATGGCGTCGGCCATGGCTTCGGCCTTGCCCTTGGTGGCCTGGCGTACGGCCAGGGCAACACGGGCGGCAGTTTGGGTGAGGTCTTCACCGAGCACGAACACTGCGTCGTGGTCTTCGATGTCGCGCAGGGTCGGCACCGGCAGCGGGCTGTTGTTCAGCACGTTCAGCGCCAGGCGCACACGGGCCAGTTCACCGGCTTCCATACCCGAGTAGAAGTACTCGGCGCCGACCAGCTCACGCAGGCCGTAGTTGCTTTCGAGGCTGGCGCGTGGCGAGCCGATACCGACGATGGTGCGGCCGCGCAGCAGGTCGGCGGCCTTGTCCAGGGCGGCGTCCAGCGACAGCTTGGTGCCGTCGGCCAGCAGTGGCTGGCGTGGGCGGTCGCTGCGGTTGACGTAGCCATAGCCGAAGCGGCCACGGTCGCACAGGAAGTACTGGTTCACCGAGCCGTTGAAGCGGTTCTCGATGCGGCGCAGTTCGCCGTAGCGCTCACCCGGGCTGATGTTGCAACCGCTGGAGCAGCCATGGCAGATGCTTGGGGCGAACTGCATGTCCCACTTGCGGTTGTAGCGCTCGGAGTGGGTCTTGTCGGTGAACACACCGGTCGGGCAGACCTCGGTGAGGTTGCCGGAGAACTCGCTTTCCAGCACGCCGTCTTCAACGCGACCGAAGTACACGTTGTCGTGGGCGCCGTACACACCCAGGTCGGTGCCGCCGGCGTAGTCCTTGTAGTAGCGCACGCAGCGGTAGCAGGCGATGCAGCGGTTCATCTCGTGGGCGATGAACGGGCCGAGGTCCTGGTTCTGGTGGGTACGCTTGGTGAAACGGTAGCGGCGCTCGTTGTGGCCGGTCATTACCGTCATGTCCTGCAGGTGGCAGTGACCGCCTTCCTCGCACACCGGGCAGTCGTGCGGGTGGTTGGTCATCAGCCATTCGACGACGCTGGCGCGGAACGCCTTGGACTCTTCGTCTTCGATGGAGATCCAGGTGCCGTCGGAGGCAGGGGTCATGCAGGACATGACGATACGACCACGGGTGTCGTTCTCGTCGGTGTACTGCTTGACCGCGCACTGCCGGCAGGCGCCGACGCTACCGAGCGCCGGGTGCCAGCAGAAATAGGGGATGTCGAGGCCGAGTGACAGACACGCCTGTAACAGGTTGTCCGCACCGTTGACTTCGAGCGCTTTGCCGTCTACGTGGATAGTGGCCATTGTTCAAAGTTCTTCGTTGGCCCGCGTGAGCGGGCGTGGCTAATGGAAATCGGTGAGCCTGCGGCCAGCCACGAGTCGTTCGGGCCGGCCAGCGGGCTGGCGGATGGCACGGACCATCCGCTGTTTCATCTTGTTATGCGCCGACCACGATCGGCTTCGCCAGGTTCGGGCGCAGGGTGCCAGCGCTTTCTGGCGCCACACCGGCCTCGAACTCCGAGCGGAAGTATTTGATGGCACTGCCCAATGGCTCGACGGCACCTGGTGCGTGAGCACAGAAGGTACGGCCTGGGCCGAGGAAGTTGACCAGACCCAGCAGGGTCTCGATGTCTTCGGCGCGGCCCTGGCCTTTCTCCAGGGCGCGCAGCATCTTCACGCTCCACGGCAGGCCGTCACGGCACGGGGTGCACCAGCCGCACGATTCGCGGGCGAAGAACTCTTCCATGTTGCGCAGCAGCGAAACCATGTTGACGCTGTCGTCCACCGCCATGGCCAGGCCCGTACCCATACGGGTGCCGACCTTGGCGATGCCACCGGCGTACATCTGCGCATCGAGGTGCTCGGGCAGCAGGAAGCCGGTACCGGCGCCGCCTGGCTGCCAGCACTTGAGCTTGAAGCCGTCGCGCATGCCACCGGCGTAGTCTTCGAACAGCTCGCGGGCAGTCACGCCGAACGGCAGCTCCCACAGGCCAGGGTTCTTCACCTTGCCGGAGAAGCCCATCAGCTTGGTGCCGTGGTCTTCGCTGCCTTCACGGGCCAGCGACTTGTACCAGTCGTTGCCGTTGGCGACGATGGCCGGCACGTTGCACAGGGTCTCGACGTTGTTCACGCAAGTCGGCTTGCCCCACACGCCAACGGCGGCAGGGAAGGGCGGCTTGGAGCGCGGGTTGGCGCGGCGGCCTTCGAGCGAGTTGATCAGTGCGGTTTCTTCACCGCAGATGTAACGCCCGGCACCGGTGTGCACGAACAGCTCGAAATCAAAGCCCGAGCCGAGGATGTTCTTGCCCAGAAGGCCTGCGGCCTTGGCTTCATCGATGGCGCGATTGAGGTTCTTCGCCGCGGTGGTGTATTCGCCACGCAGGAAGATGTAGCCGCGGTAGGCCTTCAGCGCGCGGGCGCTGATCAGCATGCCTTCGACCAGCAGATGGGGCTGTTGCTCCATCAGCATGCGGTCTTTCCAGGTGTTGGGCTCCATTTCATCCGCGTTGCACAGCAGGTAGCGGATGTTCATGGATTCGTCTTTGGGCATCAGGCCCCACTTCACGCCAGTGGGGAAGCCTGCGCCGCCACGGCCCTTGAGGCCGGAGTCCTTGACGCTCTGCACGATGTCGTCGGTGGACATGTCGGCCAGCGCCTTGCGCGCGGCGGCATAGCCGTTCTTGGACTCGTACTCGGCCAGCCAGACCGGCTCGCCGTCGTCACGCAGGCGCCAGGTCAGCGGGTGGGTTTCGGCGCTGCGCGCAATGCGGTTGGCCGGGCCGAAGGAAGTGATGGTCATACGTAACCCTCCAGCAGCTTGCTGACGCCGGCAGGTTGCACGTCGCCAAAGGTGTCGTCGTCGATCATCAGCGCCGGGGCCTTGTCGCAGTTACCCAGGCAGCACACCGGCAGCAGGGTGAAACGCCCGTCGGCGGTGGTCTGGCCGAGGCCGATGCCCAGCTCGCTCTGGATCTGGCTGACCACGGACTCGTGGCCGCCGATGTAGCAGACCATGCTGTCGCACACACGGATGATGTGGCGGCCAACCGGCTGGCGGAAGATCTGGCTGTAGAAGGTGGCCACACCCTCGACGTCGCTGGCAGGGATGCCCAGCACTTCGCCGATGGCGTAGATGGCGCCGTCCGGCACCCAGCCGCGCTCTTTCTGCACGATCTTGAGGGCTTCGATGGACGCCGCGCGCGGGTCCTCGTAGTGATGCATCTCGTGCTCGATGGCCGAGCGCTCGGTTTCGCTCAGGGCGAAACGGTCGGTTTGGATAAGCGTGCTGTTCATGCTTAGCGGTCCACGTCAGCCATAACGAAGTCGATACTGCCCAGGTACGCGATCAGGTCCGCGACCATGCTGCCTTTGATCACCGAAGGGATCTGCTGCAGGTGCGGGTAGCTCGGGGTACGGATCCGGGTGCGGTAGCTCATGGTGCCGCCATCGCTCGTCAGGTAGTAACTGTTGATGCCCTTGGTCGCCTCGATCATCTGGAACGACTCGTTGGCCGGCATGACCGGGCCCCACGAGACTTGCAGGAAGTGGGTGATCAGGGTCTCGATGTGCTGCAGGGTGCGCTCTTTCGGCGGCGGCGTGGTCAGCGGGTGATCCGCCTTGTACGGGCCTTCCGGCATGTTGCGCATGCACTGGTCGATGATGCGGATACTCTGGCGCATCTCCTCGACACGGACCATGCAGCGATCGTAGGCATCGCCGTTGTGGGCCAGCGGTACTTCGAACTCGAAGTTCTCGTAGCCGGAGTAGGGGCGGGCTTTACGCAGGTCGAAGTCGCAACCGGTCGAACGCAGGCCGGCACCGGTGGTGCCCCATTCCAGGGCCTCTTTGGTGTTGTAGGCGGCGACGCCGATGGTACGGCCTTTGAGGATGCTGTTCTGCAGGGCAGCCTTGGTGTATTCGTCCAGGCGCTTGGGCAGCCATTCGACGAAGTCCTTGACCAGCTTGTCCCAGCCGCGCGGCAGGTCGTGGGCTACGCCACCGATGCGGTACCAGGCCGGGTGCAGGCGGAAACCGGTGATCGCCTCGATCACGGTGTAGGCGCGCTGGCGGTCGGTGAAGGTGAAGAATACCGGGGTCATGGCGCCGACGTCCTGGATGTAGGTACCCAGGAACAGCAGGTGGCTGGTGATGCGGAAGAACTCGGCGAGCATGACGCGAATCACGTCGACTTTCTGCGGCACCTTGATGCCGGCCAGCTTCTCCACCGCCATCACGTACGGCAGGTTGTTCATCACCCCGCCGAGGTAGTCGATACGGTCGGTGTAGGGGATGAAGCTGTGCCAGGACTGGCGCTCGGCCATCTTCTCGGCGCCACGGTGGTGGTAGCCGATGTCCGGGACGCAGTCGACGATCTCTTCGCCGTCCAGCTGCAGGACGATACGGAAGGCACCGTGGGCAGACGGGTGGTTCGGGCCAAGGTTGAGGAACATGTAGTCCTCGTTGGCGCCCGAACGCTTCATGCCCCAGGCTTCGGGGTTGAAGCGCGCCGACTCTTCTTCAAGCTGCTGCTTGGCGAGGGTGAGGCTGTAGGGGTCGAACTCGGTGGCACGGGCCGGGAAGTCCTTGCGCAGCGGGTGACCTTCCCAGGTCGGCGGCATCATGATGCGGGTCAGGTGCGGGTGGCCGGCAAAGTCGATGCCGAACATGTCCCACACTTCACGCTCGTACCAGTTGGCGTTGGGCCAGATACCGGTGACGGTGGGCAGGTTGAGGTCGCCTTCGCTCAGCGACACCTTGATCATCACGTCGCTGTTACGTTCGATCGACAGCAGGTGGTAGAACACGCTGAAGTCGGCAGCCGGCAGGCCGCGGCGCTGGGTGCGCAGGCGCTCGTCCACGCCGTGCAGGTCGTACAGCATGCTGTACGGCTTGGCGACGTTGCGCAGGAAGGTCAGGATTTCTTTGAGCTGGGCACGCTTGACCCACAGTACCGGCATGCCGGTGCGGGTTTCCTGGGCGACGAAAGCGTCGGCGCCGAATCGGTTGTGCAGTTCGACGACCACATCCTGGTCGTCAGCCTTGTAAGGCGGAATATAAATAGCGTTGTCCGCTGTCATGGTCTCGGTCGCTTTGGGTCAACGTTAAGAATGAAGCCAGGCCGCCGGCTCCTGGGGGAGCGGGCGGCAGGTCGCTGGATCAGACTTCGTCGGGGCTGCGCAGGTTGGTTACCGCGATACGCTGTTCGCGACGCAGGTCTTTCTGGGCAGGCATCTCGGCACGGTAAATGCCTTGATCGCCGACAACCCAGGAAAGCGGGCGTCGCTCCTGGCCGATCGACTCCTGCAGCAGCATCAAGCCTTGCAGGAACGCCTCGGGGCGCGGCGGGCAGCCAGGCACGTACACGTCCACGGGGAGGAACTTGTCGACCCCTTGAACGACCGAGTAGATGTCGTACATGCCGCCGGAGTTGGCGCACGAACCCATGGAGATGACCCATTTCGGCTCGAGCATCTGCTCGTACAGGCGCTGGATGATCGGCGCCATCTTGATGAAGCAGGTACCGGCGATGACCATGAAGTCGGCCTGACGCGGCGATGCCCGGATGACTTCGGCGCCGAAGCGCGCGATGTCGTGGGGCGCCGTGAAGGCCGTGGTCATTTCCACGTAGCAGCAGGACAGGCCGAAGTTGTACGGCCAGAGGGAGTTCTTGCGACCCCAGTTGACCGCGCCACGCAGCACATCTTCGAGTTTCCCCATGTAGATGTTCTTGTGGACCTGGTCCTCTAGCAGCTGATCGGTGACGGTTTCCCGTTCACCGACCGGGTACTGCTCGTTGGGCGCATCCGGATCGATTCTGGTGAGATTGTATTGCATGCCAAAGCCTCATTGTTTCAGCTTCGCTTGCCGCTTGCGGCGACCTTCGGGAGCCCAATCGAGCGCCCCGACGCGCCATAGGTAGACAAGACCTGCCAACAGAATTGCTATGAAAACGAGTGCTTCGACGAATCCGGTCCAGCCGCTTTCGCGGACGGACACAGACCATGCATACAGGAAGAGGGCTTCGATATCGAAGATCACGAACAGCATCGCGACCAGATAGAATTTGGCGGACAGGCGCAGGCGGGCGCTGCCGACGGGCAGCATGCCGGATTCGAAGGGTTCGTTCTTGGCGCGACCCCAGGCCTTGCTACCGAGCAGGCTGGACAGGCCGAGCATGAAGGCGCACAGGCCGACGACACCCAGGAGGAAGATGGCAAAGCCCCAGTTGTGGGCCATGAGTCCTGCCGAATCGGACATGCTAGAAATCCTTATACAGAGACCCAGCTCTGAAGTCTGAAATAAGTAAAGCGGCGACGCGGTGTCGCAGGCGCAGTGACCAAATGTCGCAGCTGAATCAATCGCGCTGATTTTATGGGTAAACCCGGTGCAAGTAAAATTTCCGTTGCAAATTTATTCGTAGGTTTAAGAACAAAAACCGTTCGTAACTGGCTGAAACCCTTGAGTTTCGGGCATTGCGTGCGGTTTTGTTAATTATGTTTCTTACCCGGCGTAATGACGGCTTAGTTGTGTAATGATAATTAATATCATTTGGATTGAGCTGTATTGATTTAGCAGTTCTGAGCCTTGCAAAGTTCATAGGGCAGCCTCGCCACTTGCAAATGCGAAAAATGCTCGTTCTAACAGCTTCCAAGCTCGCGCGTAC
Organism: Pseudomonas sp. GZD-209; assembly: GCF_049310485.1. Classification (NCBI taxonomy): domain Bacteria; kingdom Pseudomonadati; phylum Pseudomonadota; class Gammaproteobacteria; order Pseudomonadales; family Pseudomonadaceae; genus Pseudomonas; species Pseudomonas sp. GZD-209. Next base: position 714 of record NZ_JBMOWQ010000238.1, on the reverse strand, counting down.
CGCTCTGGGTCAATGGTTCGGAGCTTGGGGCGCGAATCACCGAGGCGGCGATCAGCCACTGGCCGAGCCAGTAGAGCAGGATGATCAGGTACTGGGCGGTGGCGAACGGGCTGACGAAGCGGTCGATGCCGATCAGGCTGTCGGAGAATACGAAGGCGCAGGCGCCCAGTGCTGCGACGCCACCACAGGCCAGGGCGCGCCAGAGCATGCAGCCGATCGCCAGGGCATACAGCGCCACCGGGATCAGCAGTGGGCCCAGGCCGTGGCTGGCGAGCAGGGCGAACAGCGAGCCGCCTACCAGCAGTGCGAGTGCCAGTGAGGGATAGGCTGGGCGCTGGGTCAGGTTGCAGTAACCGCGCAGGTAGGCGAGGTGGGCGCACAGGAACGCGGCCAGGCCGAACACGAACAGGTCGCGGGGGATGGCCAGGAGGATGTCACCGAGTACCGAGAAGGCCAGGCCGATCATGATCCAGCGACGGTAGGGGGTAGCGGGCTTGGTGCTCAGCCAGGCGATCAGGGCGAGCACGGGAATAGGTTTGACCAGTAGGCCGAGCAGGGTGTTGCCGCAGGCCAGTGCATATAAATAGAAGGCTGCGGCTGCGACGGCGATCAGGATCAGGTGGCTTGGACGGGGCATGGGCGGTCCTTGCTGGCTGGGCTGCCACAAGGATAGACCTGATCTGCGGTATTGCCTGTGCCGGCCCTATCGCGGGG
>NZ_JBMOWQ010000237.1:0-37325 GCF_049310485.1 Pseudomonas sp. GZD-209 | reverse complement strand
GCCCGCTCCCACGCCATGGACTACCCCCCAGGCCACGTGGGAGCGGGCTTGCCCCGCGATGCGATCGCCCGGTCAGTGACTCAACTGGCTGGAAAACTGCCCCACCGCATCCACCACCTTCTTCGCACCTTCCTGGATCTCCACGATCACCCCGCCGGTATCGGCTGCCAGGGCCAGGCCCTGTTCGGCCTGGCGCTTGCTGGTGTCGATGATGTCCACCGCTGCCTGGGCCAGTTGCTCGTTCTGCTGCACCACCTTGGCGATTTCTTCGGTGGCGCTGCTGGTGCGCGAAGCCAGCTGGCGCACCTCGTCGGCGACCACGGCAAAGCCACGGCCTTGCTCGCCAGCGCGGGCGGCCTCGATGGCCGCGTTGAGCGCCAGCAGGTTGGTCTGGCCGGCGATGTCACTGATGGTCTTGATGATCGCGCCAATCACCTTGGACTGCTTGTCCAGCGCCTGGATGCCGTCGGCGGCATCCTGCATCGAACCTTCCAGCCCGCGCATCACGTCCACGGTCTGGGTAACCACCTCGGTGGCCTTGCGCGCGCAGTTGTCGGTTTCCAGCGAGGTGTTGTAGGCGATGTCCGCAGCCTGGGCCACCGCCAGCTCCTGGTTGACCTGGTCGGTGATCACCGTGGCGAACTTGACCACTTTGTAGAGCACGTCGTGGGCGTCGATGATCGGGTTGTACGAGGCTTCCAGCCACACCGTGCGGCCATGGGCGTCGACGCGCTTGAAGCGCTCGGCAACGAATTCGCCGCGGCGCAACTTTTCCCAGAATGCCTTGTACTCCGGCGAGTTTGCCTCTTCCGGATCACAGAATATGCGGTGATGCTTGCCGCGCACCTGCTCCAGGCTGTAACCCATGCCTTGCAGGAACCGGTCGTTGGCGGTCAGCACCTGGCCGTCGAGGTTGAATTCGATCACGGCGGTGGAGCGCATCAACGCCTTGATCAGGCTTTCATGTTCACGCGACGTTTCGATGGTGCGGGTCAGGTCGCTGGAATGCAGGGTGAAGTACTTGATCTGCCCGCCACTGTTCTTCACCGGCTGCAGGATCGAGCGCAGCCAGGCTTCCTCACCGTTGCCACGCAGCAGGCGGAATGCGCCGTTCAGATGCTCGCCACGGGTGATTGCGGTTTTCATGCGCTGGTAGAAATCGAGCTTCTTGACGTGGGCCGGCACGATATCTTCGATGTTGCGCCCGATCAGTTGCTCGGCACGGTAGAGCATCTCGGTCTCGAAGTTGCCGTTGACCGTCTCGATGCGCCCCTGGGGGTCGAGCTGGAGCACCAGCATTTCGCTGTCGAGGCTGTTCTTGACCTGTTCGATGGACATCAGCTCTTCGCGCAGCTGCTGGATTTCTTGCTTCAGTTTGCTGTTGAACATCACCGCTCTCCCAGAGCGCACACCATAGTCGAATGCATCTTCATCGGCTGCTTCCCAGGGATTCTTGAGCGGTTGATGGGAATAATTGATCTGCGCGAGACGCCGAAAATCAGGCGTCATCCAGACGTCACAAAGCCGTCACATACCCGCAACGGGTGCGGCGGAAACTTTTGCACATGAATACACCGTCCCTGCGCATCACCCTGGTCAGCGAAACCTTCCCACCGGAGATCAACGGCGTGGCCAATACCCTTGGCCGCCTCGATGCCGGGCTGCGCCAGCGGGGCCATCAGGTAGAGGTGATCCGCCCGCGACAGGCGGCCGACAGCGTGCCCGATACGGAGGGTGAACTGCTGCTGTGCCGGGGCTGGCCGTTGCCGGGCTACCCCGGGCTGCAGTGGGGCGAAGTGTCGATGCACAAGCTGCTGCGGCGCTGGCGCCGCCAGCGCCCGGACGTGCTGTACATCGCCACCGAGGGCCCGCTGGGCCTGAGCGCCCTGCGCGCGGCGCGGCGCCTGGGTATTTCGGTGGTCAGCGGTTTTCATACCAACTTTCCACAGTACTCGGGCCAGTATGGCCTGGGCCTGCTGACGCGGCTGCTCACCCATTACCTGCGCTGGTTCCACCGGCGCACCGCCATCACCCTGGTACCCAGCGCCAGCCAGCGCCTGGCCCTGGAGCGACGCGGCTTCGAAAACCTCGGCCTGATGGCCCGGGGTGTCGATGCCTGCCTGTTCAACCCGGCGCGGCGCAGCCAGGCCCTGCGTGAACAGTGGGGGTTGGCGGCCGATGACATTGCCGTGGTGCATGTCGGGCGCCTGGCTGCGGAAAAGAACCTCGCCCTGCTGCGCCCTGCCCTGGACACCCTGCAAGCACGTTATCCACAGCGCCGGCTGCGCCTGATCATGGTGGGTGACGGGCCGCAGCGCGCCAGCCTTGAGCAGCAGTTACCGGATGCCCTGTTCTGCGGTGTACAACGCGGCGAACAGCTGGCCGAGCATTACGCCAGTGGCGATCTGTTCCTGTTCCCGAGCCTGACCGAGACCTTTGGCAACGTGGTGCTCGAGGCGATGGCCTCGGGGTTGGCGGTGGTTGCCTACGATGAGGCCGCCGCCGCCCAGCACATCCACCATGGCCACAGCGGCGCCCTGGCCATGCCGGGTGACCAGGCAGCGTTCATCGACGCCGCCTGCTGGCTGCTGGAAGAAAACGAAACCTTGCGCAGGGTGCGCCTCAACGCCCGCCAGCATGCCAGCCGCCAGGGCTGGCCGGCGATCGTCGAGCAGTTCGAAGGGTACCTGCGCGACGCCTGCCGTGCTGGCGCGCACGTGAGCGAGCAGGCGCCAGCCCATGTCGTGGCGATCAAGCCAGGGTCGTCAGCGCCTCGCGGCTGAACGGCAGTACGTCCGCCTCACGCCCGTCACGCACCTTCTGCGCCCACTGCGCATCTACCAGCAGGGCGCGGCCCACGGCCACCAGGTCGAATTCCTCGGCCTGCAACCTGCGCAGCAGCCCTTCCAGGCTGGCCGGTTTGGCCACCTTGTCGGTATCGACCATGAACTGCAGGAACTCGCCGTCCAGGCCGACACTGCCCACGGTGATGGTCGGTTTGCCGGTGAGCTGGCGGGTCCAGCCGGCCAGGTTCAGCTCGCTGCCGTCGAATTCCGGCTCCCAGAAACGCCGGGTAGAGCAATGGAAGATATCCACACCCGCCTCGGACAGCGGCTCGAGAAACGCCCCCAGGGCCTGCGGGGTTTGAACCAGGCGCGCGTTGTAGTCCTGCTGCTTCCACTGGGAGAAACGGAAGATGATCGGGAAGTCCGGCCCCACCGCAGCACGCACGGCCTGGATCAGTTCGATGGCAAAGCGTGAACGCCCGGCCAGGTCACCGCCATATTCGTCATCGCGGCGGTTGCTGGCTTCCCAGAAGAACTGATCGATCAGGTAACCATGGGCGCCGTGGATCTCGACACCGTCCATGCCGATGGCCTGGGCATCACGGGCAGCCTGGGCGAAGGCGGCAATCACCTCGCGGATGTCGTCATGGCTCATGCCATGGACCACGACCTTGCCGTCCTTGTCCTTGCCGCTCGGGCCATGGCCCGGCACGCTGAGATCCGGCTCGGTGCCCAGCCGGCGCACACTGCCCACATGCCACAGCTGCGGCACGATCCGCCCGCCTTCGGCATGCACGGCTTCGACCACGCGTTTCCAGCCGGCCAGCGCATCTTCGCCGTAGAAGCGTGGAACGTTGGGGTAGCCGTTGGCGGCCTTATGGCCAACCGTGGTGCCCTCGGTGATGATCAGGCCGACACCGGCAGCAGCACGGCGGCGGTAGTACTCCACCACGCCGTCATGGGGTACGCCACCGGGGCAGAAGGTACGGGTCATTGGAGCCATGACCACACGGGTCGGCAGGTCGAGGGTGCCAAGGGTGAAAGGCTGGAACAGAGGGTTGCTGGACATGCGGCGCTCCCGACGGGTGAGGAAATGCGCCTGAGCTTAGGGGTAGCGGGTGGGTGGGCACAGCATTATTGATCGGGGTGATTGGCAGGTATCCCAGATGAGCGCGGGGCAGGCTGAGATCTCACAGAACTGCACGGCGCTTGCTGATTCGCGCGAGCCTGTGGGAGCGGCTTTAGCCGCTCCCACAGGGTGCAAATCAGGCCAAGGCCTTCTCGATCGCCTGCACCACGGTCGGATCGTCCGGCGCGGTACGGGGCGCAAAACGCGCCAGCACGCGACCATCCTTGCCCACCAGGAACTTCTCGAAGTTCCAAGTGATATCGCCAGGAAACTCGGCGCCCTCGCCGGCCAGCAGCCGGTACAGGGCATGCCGCTCGGAGCCGTTGACGTCGAGCTTCTCGCTCAGCGGGAAGCTCACGCCATAGTTGCGGCTGCAGAACGCCTGGATCTCATCCGCGCTGCCTGGCTCCTGGCCGGCAAACTGGTTGCACGGCAGCCCCAGCACGTTGAAACCCTTGCCCTTGAACTGCTGCTGGAGTTTCTCCAGCGACGCGTATTGCGGCGTGAGACCACACTTGGAGGCGACATTGACCACCAGCACCACCTGGCCCTTGAACGGGGCAAGTGGCAGGTCCTCGCCGTTCAGCGCCTTCAACGTCAGGTCGTGAAATACACTCATGTTGATCCCCTCTCAGGTTCCCGGTTGTCGCTGGGGCGAATTGCGCCCACTAAAAAGGCGCGCAGCCAAACCGTCCACTCCCTGAGGATGTCCGGCTTGCCCGAGCGCCTGGCGACTCTCTGAGCTTAGCGCAGAAAATCAGTGGTGATGGCCACCTTCACCGTGGATGTGGCGGTGAGCGATTTCTTCTTCGCTGGCGTCACGCACGTCAACAACCTTGACCTGGAAGTTCAGGCGCTGGCCGGCCAGCGGGTGGTTGCCGTCGACGGTCACGTCGTCGCCGTCGATGTCGCGGATGGTGACGATCTGCATCTGGCCGTCCGGCGCCGAAGCGTGGAACTGCATGCCGACTTCCAGTTGGTCGACGCCTTCGAACAGGCTGCTGCTCAGGGTGCTGACCAGTTCGGCCGAGTATTCGCCGTAGGCTTCTTCGGGTTCGATGGCAACGGTCAGCTCGTCACCGGCCTGCTTGCCTTCCAGGGCTTTTTCCAGGCCCGGGATGATGTTGCCGGCACCGTGCAGGTAAACCAGCGGCGCACCGCCGGCAGAGCTGTCGATGGTCTCACCGGCGTCGTTGGTCAGGGTATAGTCGATGGAGACAGCCTTGTTGGCGGCGATCAGCATGGGGCAGGACCTTTTGCAAAAGAATGTAGAGCGGGGAAGTGTAACCAAGGCATCGTCCGATTGCGAACCGACCATGGACGAAGGGAGGCCCGTCAGTCTGATCAGCGGCTTCCATCAGGACGAGGAAGGCCACTGGGTGGTCGACCTTTCCTGCGGCCACACCCAGCACTTGCGTCACCAGCCGCCCTGGCAGGCGCGGCCCTGGGTGCTCGAGCTCAGCGAGCGCGAACGCCGCATCGGCCAGGTATTCCACTGTGGCTGGTGCGCCCAGGGTGCGGTTAGCGATACCCTTGGCCGTTGATTTCCTTGCACCGCTTATTTCGAGAAGCACGCATGCAGACATTTTTCATTGCGCCGACCGACTTCGGTGTCGGCCTCACCTCCATCAGCCTGGGCCTGATCCGCACCCTGGAGCGCGCCGGGCTCAAGGTCGGCTTCTTCAAGCCGATCGCCCAGCCGCACCCCGGCGATACCGGCCCGGAGCGCTCCACCGAGCTGGTTGCGCGCACCCATGGCATCAAGCCGCCCCTGCCACTGAGCCTTGGCCATGTGGAGCGCATGCTGGGGGACGGCCAACTGGACGAACTGCTCGAAGAAATCATCCGCCTTTACCAGCAAGCGTGCGTGGGCAAGGACGTGGTGGTGGTCGAAGGCATGGTACCGACCCGCCACGCCAGCTACGCGGCCCGGGTCAACCTGCACCTGGCCAAGAGCCTGGATGCCGAGGTGATCCTGGTGTCGGCGCCCGAGAACGAGGTGCTCAGCGAGCTGTCCGGGCGCGTCGAACTGCAGGCCCAGCTGTACGGTGGCCCGCGCGACCCGAAGGTGCTCGGGGTGATCCTCAACAAGGTGCGCACCGACGAAAGCATGGCCGACTTCGCCACGCGGCTGCGCGAGCACTCGCCGCTGTTGCGCGGCAACGATTTCCGCCTGCTCGGCTGCATCCCCTACCAGCCCGACCTCAATGCGCCGCGCACCCGCGACGTCGCCGAGCTGCTCGGCGCCCAGGTGCTCAACGCCGGTGACTACGACCAGCGGCGCATGAGCAAGATCATCATCTGCGCCCGCACCGTGGCCAACACCGTGCCGCTGCTCACCTCGGGCACCCTGGTGGTGACGCCGGGCGATCGCGACGACATCATCCTCGCCGTGAGCCTGGCGGCGATCAATGGCGTGCCTTTGGCCGGCCTGTTGCTGACCAGCGACAGCAAGCCCGACCCACGCATCCTGGAGCTGTGCCGCGGGGCACTGCAGGCCGGCCTGCCGATCCTGTCGGTCAGCACGGGCTCCTATGACACCGCCAATCAGCTCAACTCGCTGAACCGCGAGATCCCGGTGGACGACCGCGAGCGCGCCGAGTTCATCACCGACTTCGTCGCCAGCCAGCTCGATGCCGCCTGGCTGCACCAGCGCTGCGGCACGCCGCGCGAGCTGCGCCTGTCGCCGGCGGTGTTCCGCTACCAACTGATTCAGCGTGCCCAGCAGGCCAACAAGCGCATCGTCCTGCCCGAAGGCGCCGAGCCCTTGCTGGTGCAGGCCGCCGCCCTGTGCCAGGCGCGCGGTATTGCCCGCTGCGTGCTGCTGGCCAAGCCCGAAGCGGTACAAGCCGTAGCACGTGCCCAGGGCATCAGCCTGCCGCCCGATCTGGAAGTGCTCGACCCCGACCTGATCCGTGCCCGCTACGTCGAACCGATGGTCGATTTGCGCAAGAGCAAGAACCTCAACGCGCCGATGGCCGAGCAGCAGCTGGAAGACCCGGTGGTGATCGCGACCATGATGCTGGCCCTGGGTGAGGTCGACGGCCTGGTCTCGGGCCTGGTGCATTCGACCGCCAACACCATCCGCCCGGCCTTGCAGCTGATCAAGACCGCGCCGGGTGCAAGCCTGGTGTCGTCGGTGTTCTTCATGCTGTTCCCGGACCAGGTGCTGGTGTATGGCGACTGCGTGATGAATCCGCACCCCAGCGCTGCCGAACTGGCCGAAATTGCCCGACAGAGCGCCGAGTCTGCCGAGTCGTTCGGTATCGCGCCGCGGGTGGCGATGCTCAGCTATTCCAGCGACTCGGCCGCCAGTGACGAGGAAGTGGAAAAAGTTCGCGAGGCCACGCGGCTGGCGCAGCAGGCCGAGCACGACCTGCTGATCGACGGCCCGTTGCAGTATGACGCCGCCGCCAACCCCGAGATCGCCCGCCAGCTGGCACCGGCAAGCCCGGTGGCCGGGCGCGCCACGGTGTTCGTGTTCCCCGACCTGAACACCGGCAACACCACCCATAAAGCGGTGCAGCGCAGTGCTGACTGCGTGAGCCTCGGGCCGATGCTGCAAGGGCTGCGCAAGCCGGTCAACGACCTGCCGCGCGGGGCCCAGGTGGATGACATCGTGCATACCATCGCGCTGACGGCGATCCAGGCCAGTACCGTGCGCTGATAAAAAGCATCGCGGGACAAGCCCGCTCCCACACCGTGAACAGATGGCGTGGGAGCGGGCTTGCCCCGCGATCTATTTCAGCTGTGGAGCGTTACGGATACTGCTGCACGGTACCCTGCTGGTCATACTGCTGACCCGGGATCGGCTTGAGGTTGACCTCAACCCGACGGTTCTGCGCGCGGCCGTTGGCGTCGGCGTTGCTGGCGATCGGCTGGTCAGGGCCCATGCCACGCACCGTCACCCGCGATGCATCGACACCTTGCGAGGTCAGGTAGCTGCTGACGGCCTGGGCGCGGCGCTGCGACAGGTCCATGTTGTGCTGGCGGCTGCCGGTGCTGTCGGTGAAGCCGACCACTTCGATGGTGTTCTGGTTGAACTGCTTGAACGAGCCGGCGAGGTTGTTCAGCGGCGAGTAGAAGCTTGGGGCGATGTTCGCCGAGTCGGTGGCGAAGGTGATGTTGCCCGGCATGATCAGCTTGATCTGGTCACCCTGACGCTGCACTTCGACGCCAGTGTTGGCCATTTGCGCACGCAGCTCGGCCTCTTGCTTGTCGGCGTAGTAACCGTAGCCAGCGGCGGCGGCGCCCACTGCGGCGGCGCCGATCAGCGCACCCTTGCCGCGGTTGTTGTGATTGATGGCGGCACCGGCAACGGCACCTGCCAGCGCGCCCAGGCCACCGTACTTGGCAGTTTTGCTCATCCCTGTGGAGCCTTGCGCCTGGCCTTGGTTGTCATACGGGTTGGGGCTGGCACAACCGGACATCAGGGCGGCGGCGGTAGCGACGATAATCAGACGACGCATGGTGAACATGGACAAGCTCCTACTGAAATTCAAAAGTGCGGCGGATCACTCACGGATCTGTGCCAGCCTTGGATTGCAGCAATGCGGAAAAATTCCATGCAACTTCAGGCACGCACGAACGGGTTTTCGCGCATTTCGTCGCCGAGCCGGGTTTCCGGGCCATGGCCGGTCACCACGATGGCATCTTCATCGAGGCGGTACAGTCGCTCCTTGATGGAACGAACGATAGTCCGCTGATCACCACCCCACAAATCGGTGCGACCGACACCCCGGCGGAACAGGGTGTCGCCGGCAATCAGCAGTTTCTGCTCGGCGAACCAGAAGCTCATCGAACCGGGGCTATGCCCTGGCGTGTGCAGGGCCACGCCACAACCACACGCCAGTTCCTCGTCGTCGCTCAGCCAACGGTCCGGTGCAGGCACGGGCGTGTAGGGCATGCCGAACATCTGGCATTGCATCTCAAGGTTGTCCCACAACGGCTGGTCATCCTTGTGCAGGTGCAAGGTGGCGCCGGTCAGTTCCTTGAGCCTGCCCGAGGCGAGGAAGTGATCGAAGTGGGCGTGGGTGTGGATGATGCTCACCAGGGTCAGGCCATGGTGCTGCAGGCGGGCGAGGATCTTCTGCTCGTCACCGCCCGGGTCGACGACGATGGCTTTCTTGCTGAGCGGATCGCCGATCAGCGTGCAGTTGCACTGCAGGGGGCCAACGGGGAAGGTTTCGCGGATGAGCGCTACGGATGGTTTTTCCATGACAGGACACTGCACACAATTAATCGAAGAGGGTTTGAACACGCGCCAGCGCGTCCAGGATCACGGCTTCAGGAACGGATTCGATGCGCTTGGCACCCCTCGCTTCGAGGTCTACCGTGCGTAGCTGATTGCACAGCATCACACCTTGCGTCTGGTTACCGGCACCGCTCAGGGTAACCGCAATCCAGCAATCAGGGCAGATACAAGCGGAACAGCCCGCCCCCCAGCGCCCCGCCGTTGGCGATCTCGATTCGCCCATGCACGCCATTGCGCTCATGCAGTGCGGCGATGCGCGCAGCGAAGTACAAGCCCAGCCCGGTGCTGCCGCTCTGCTGATCGATACCCTGCACATAATCCTGCTGGCGCTCGAGCATGCGCTGTGGATAACCGGCGCCATCGTCGTTGACGCTGATCACCAGTTGCTCGCCCTCCTCCTCGATGCCGATCAGCAACGTGTGGCCGGCATAGCGGATGGCGTTGGTCAGCACGTTGGCCAGCACCGATGCCACCAGTTCACGGTCGAAGAAGCCTAGCGGGCTCTCGGTGTCGATGCGCCAGGTGGCGAGGATGTCGCGATGCTTGAGCACCTCCTCATGCGCGGCCAGCTGAGCCTCGATGAAGTCGTCCAGCTCGTGGTAGTCCGGGCAGACCGGGAGCTGGTTCACCCCCAGTTTGTACAAGCCCAGCATCTGCACCAGCATGCCGTTGAGGTGGCGGAACTCGTGCTCCATCACGCCCTGCTCGGCACCGCCTTGCAACGCCTCGGGCAACCGCGCCAGCCACTGGTTGTGCGCCTGGATCAACGCCGACAGCGAGTTCTTCAGGTCGTGCACGGTGGAGGCGATCACCGTGGAGAAATCCAGCCCCTGGTTGTCCTGGTTCATGCGCCAAAGACCCGGATATGCAGTTTGCGGTAGCGATCGTAGCGGCTGTCGCTGGCAGGGATGCCGGCCACGCTGGTGAGGCAGCTGCGACACTCTTCCATCAATGCCGGCGGCGGCGTCTCGCCACCGATGCGCAGCAGCGCCTGGGCGGTGTTGAGGGCGATGCTGATATTCTTCGGCTGCAGCGACAGCGCCTTGCGGAACATGCCCAGCGCCTCGCTGAGCTGCCCGCCCTGGTAGCTGCGCACGCCTTGACGGTTAAGGTCGACCGCCTCGGTCACCGCGCCGAGCACCACCGGGTCATCGGTAAGCTTGGCCACGCTCTGCATGACCTTGGGGTCGTCGCCGTAGGTTTCCACGCAGCCTTTGAGAATCGAAGTGCCCGCCGCGTCCTGGCCCAACTGCTGCAGTTGCTTGGCCACCGTCAGCGCCGCCTCGACCGAGAAGAACTGCTCCATCTTTTCCAGGCGTTGCATGGCCTGTTCGGTGAGCTTGGCGGCTGTTTCCGCATCGCCCGCCTGCTGCAGGCTCGCCGCCTTCATCAACCGCGCCCGCACTTGCAGGCCCTGGTCCTCGACGTTTTCCTTGGCCACTTCACTGAGCACACTGTTGATCTCGACCCGGGTTCGCGCGTCGAGACCGTTGCCGGCATTCTTGTTCATCAAGGCCTGGGCCAGCCCCAGGTTGGTTTCGGCACTCTTGTAGCGCGAACTCTGGCCTTGGCTGACAGCATGCCGAAACGCTTTCGAAGCCCCCTCGAAGTCGGCATTGTCCAGCGCCAGCTTGCCCAGCGCCGCTTGCCGGCGCACCGCCAGTGGTGACAGGCGTACCGCTTCCTCGAGCATGTGCTGGGCTCGTCGGCTCTCGCCCTGGGCCACCAGCACCTCGGCCATGCCGTCATACAGGCTGGGCATGATCGGGAAGGCCTTGAGCGCCTGCTCGTATACACCCTGCGCCTGGGCATGCTGGCCGCGCTTGTGCATCAAGCTGCCCAGCGCCGCATAGACCCACGGTTGCGGGCGGCTGGCGAGGATGCCTTTGAGGAATTTTTCCAGCTCGTCGAAGCGGTTGAGATCGCGCAGCGCATCGGCACGATAGCGCAGGCACAACGGCGCAAAGCGTGGGTCCTGCTTGCACAGCTCGGCACAGGCCGTCAGCACTTCAGCCGGGCGACCACGGTCAAGGGCCTGGAGAATCGGCTTGAGCAGGGTCTTGCGCTGAACCAGCTTTTCAAGGCGTTGGGCCAGGCCTACGCGGTTGAATGGCTTGGTCAGGTAAGCGTCAGGTTCGTGCTCGATGGCACTCAGCACGATGGCCTGGCTGCTTTCAGCGGTGACCATGATGAACACGCACTCATGGCTGATCAGCTTGTCGAGAATCAGGTCTTCGAGCACCTGCTGGCCGTTCTTCTTGCCGTCGCCCAGGTGAAAGTCCTGCAAAACGAAGTCATAGCGCTTCTGCCCGCACATGCGCAGCGCCTGCTCGCCACTGTCGGCGGTGTCCACGTCGCGGGCACCCAGTTCGCGCAACATGGAGCGTGTCGACGTGCGAAAGTCAGTGAAGTCGTCGACGATCAGAAAGCTTTTTTGCCCGTACTGCAGCATCAACACGACCTGTAAAAGGAAGAAGGGAAATTGGCGCGTGGCAATGCAAGACGCCGAAATGTGTATCGGCAGCCTCTGCACAAAGATGAGTGGGGAAAAAGCAGTGCGCCGGGGTAGCCAGTGGCCACCATTTTAACGGCCGGCGCGCACCTGGGCCAGCCTTCAGGCCAGCACGCCCAGAGACTTGGCCCTGGCGACGGCTTGCGTGCGCCGCTCTACCCCAAGCTTGCTGTTGATATGGCTGGCGTGGGTCTTGACCGTATGCAGCGAAATGAACAGCCGCTCGCTGATCTGCTGGTTCGAGCAGCCCTGGGCAATCAGCTCCAGCACCGCGAGTTCGCGCGCACTCAACGCTTCAGAGGCCCCATTGGCGGTGGTCAGCGCCTCGGGCAAGCGCGCAAGCAGCTCCGCCTGGGCCGGGCAGGCAGCCCTGAGCTCGAGTTGATCGCGCAACCACTGCGGGTGCTCCGCGACAAGCCGCGCAAAGGCCTGCAGCGCGCCCCCTTGCGCAGCCTCCATGGCGTGCGCCAACCGCTTGCAGGCTTCGGGCTCACGGCCTTCGGCCAGCAACAGCTCGATCAGCTGGCACGACGCACTGACCACCAGTGTCATGCCGCCATTGGCCTGGCCACGCTCGACCAGTGCCTGCAAGCGCGACTCGGCCTCGCGCGGGCGTTGCAGCACGCGATCGAGCAGCGCCTGCTGCAGCTCGATGTGCAAGGGTAGCAACGGGTGAAACTCCGGCGCGGCGGCGGGCTGCTTGCCGCCGTAAGTCTGGCCCAGGCGCAGCAGCCAGGACTCGGCGAGGTCTGTGCGCCCCTGAGCGATCCACAGCTCGCACTTCACCAGCGTAATCATGGCCAGGTAGAAGATCGGTGGAACATCCCAGATGTGCATCAGCCGCTCTGCCTCGGCCAGCTCCGAAAACGCCTCGGTGAAACGCCCTTCACGCCCCTCGAGCGAGGCGATCACGCAGTGGCCGATCAGCACGCTGATATCACGGCAGGTGCGTGCTTCGCTGAGCCCCGCCCGCAAGCGTGCGCGCCCCTGGCCAGGCTGCAGGCGAGCCGCAAGCAGATAGCCTTCGTACAAGGTGAGCCGGGCCCGCACGGCATACAGCCGCTGCCCCGACAACCCCTGCAGCCGCTGCAAGCCCTGACGTACTTCATCCAGCGCGCGCCGCACTTCGCCACGGGCATGCAGCACGCGGGCACGGTCGTAGTGCGCCAACGCCTCGAACAACGGGTTGCCGACACGCTGAGCCAACTCGAGCGCCTCGCGATTCCAGCCACGCGCTCGCCAGAAATCACCATCGGCGATGGCCAGGTTGGACAGCGTGGAAAGACACACCAGGCGTTGCCCGTAACGCTTGCGAGGCAGGCTGCGCAGTGCTTGCGTACAGTAAGCCAGGGTGCGCTCGCGATCGCCGCGGCCGCGGGCGATCACACCGCTGAGCGCCAGCCACTGGGCCAGCATCGACTTCTGCGCCGTGGCCGACGGCGCCGGCAGGAAGCGGCTCAGATAACCTGCGAGCTCTTCGGCCGCGTCCAGCTGGCAAGCCAGCCCCAGGGCCCAGCTGTACAGCACGATCAGCCGGGGTGTGCTGATCAGCAGGCTGTCAGGCAAGTCCATTTTCCAACGCAGCAACATGCCGACGTTCTGCTCGGCCAGCAGCTGCTCCTCCGACAAGCTCTGCACCAGGTCCGCCGCCACGTCGAGATGCCCGGCACGCAATGCCTGCTCTACTGCCTCATCCAGCAGCCCCTGGCCCTCGAACCAACGGCAGGCACGCAAATGCAGGCTCGCCAGCGGCTCGCTGGCCTGCCGGCTGCGCAGCAGGTCGGAGAACAGGTGGTGGTAACGGAACCAGCGCCCATGCTCATCAAGCGGCACCAGAAAGACCTGATGGGCCTGCAGGTAGCTCAGCACCTGCGCACCGTCGTCACGTTCGCGCACCGCGTCGCACAGCTCAGCGCAAAAGCGCTCCTGGCAAGCGGTGTCGTAGAGAAATGCCTGCACGGGCGCAGGCAGCATGTCGATGACTTCCTCGAGCAGGTAGTCACGGATCAAGCCTTCGCCACCGTGCAACGCCTGCGGCAAGGCATGCTCATCCCCCGACTCACTGGCCGCCAGTTGCCAGAAACGCAGCCCGGCCACCCAACCGTCGCTGCGCTGGATCAGGTTATCGAGTGCTTGGCCACGCAAGCCGGTGGGTTGGCGGCCAATCACCGCCAAGGCTTCATCGGGGGTCAGGCGCAAGTCCTGCTCGTTGAGTTCAACCAGTTGGCGCGACAGCCGCAGACGCGCCAGGTGCCAGTCAGGCCGCTGCCGGCTGGTGACCAACAGCACCAACCCGGCAGGCAGATGATTGAGGAAAAACTGCAGGCAGCGATCGAGTACTGCCCCTTGGGCGAGGTGGTAGTCGTCCAGGACCAGCAGCAGGGGGGTATCGGGCTGCAGATACAGCGCAAGCTCGTCGAGCAGGCCATCGAGCCACTCTTCAAAGGCAAAGGGTTGGTGGCGCTGGCGCATTTTCAGCAGCCCCAGGGCTTGGCCCCCCAACGCCGGACAGAACTGCTGCAGCCCTTCAAGCAAGCGCTCGAGGAAGCGACCAGGGTCGGCGTCGCGCTGGCTCAGGCCCAGCCAGAGGCTGCGCCAATGGCCAGGCAGCTCCTGGCAGAACTCGATGGCAAGTGAACTCTTGCCAAAGCCGGCTGGCGCGTTGACCAACAGCAAGCGCCCATCCAGCCCCGCCTGCAGGCGTTGGCACAGGCGGGCTCTTGGTACGTGGGCGTCGGGCAGGGGTGGCCTGAAGAAACGCCCGTCCAGCAGGCCCAAGGCCTGGCTGGCGACTCCATGCATACGGGACAGGTCTGTCATGGCCGGCTCGTTCTGTTGGGAAGACTACGGCGATATGGATTTTTGCGAGACTAGCGGCAAATGCTATGCATTTGAAGATGATGGCGGCGATTTAGCCAAAAAAGACTACGACAAAAAGAAACGCTGGCGATGGATATCATCTCGATTGATGACGCCTCATCAACCAAATCGCCTCGAAGGTGCTCGACGACAATACCCCCGTACAACAGAAACGCCCCGGCAAGCCGGGGCGTTCTGGGAGTTCACAAGAAGTGTGTAACAGTCAGTTCATCGCACCCCCGCCTGGCGCAAGGCTGCTGGCTGGAACTCGGCCTTGCTGGCACTGAAGCCGAAGTTGTAGGCACTCTTCTCTTCGTTCTTCATGCCCAGGGCCAGGTAACGGCCAGACTGCAGGTCGTAGATGGCTTCCAGGGTGTACCACGGCACTTGCACGTTGTAGTACGGCTGGGCGTGAGCCTCGGAGATACGCCACAGTTGCCCGCGGCCGTCGTACTGGTCGATCACTGCGGCTTGCCAGGTGTCTTCGTCGATGTAGAAGTCACGTTTGGCATAGATGTGGCGCTGGCCCGGCTTGAGCGTAGCGACCACATGCCAGACGCGGCGCAGCTCGTAGCGCGACAGGTCCTGGTTGATGTGCCCGGCCTTGATGATGTCGCCGTACTTGAGTTTCGGGTCATCGAGCTTGAAGGCGTTGGCGGCGATGTACATCTCCTTCTTGCCTTCGAGTTTCCAGTCGTAGCGGTCCGGGGCACCGTTGTACATGTCCAGGTTGTCGGAGGTGCGCAGGCCGTCGGCGGCAGTGCCCGGGCCGTCATACGACACTTGCGGCGCCTGGCGTACCCGGCGCTGGCCGGCGTTGTAGATCCACGCCTTGCGCGGTTCCTTGACCTGGTCGAGGGTTTCGTGAACCAGCAGTACGGTACCGGCCAGGCGGGCTGGCGCAGTCACTTCCTGCTTGAAATAGAACAGGATGTTGCCCGGGTTGGCGGGGTCAAAGTCCTTCATCTTGTCGCGGAAGACGAACTGGTCCTGGAAGTACACCAGGCTGTAGGAGCCATTCTGCTGCGGGGTGGCTTGAGTGACCAGGCGGGTCACGCTGCCGCCACGGTAGCGGGTGATGTGGTTCCAGATCACCTCAAGGCCATCCTTGGGAATCGGGAAAGGTACGGCGGTCTGGAAATTCTCCAGGCCGTTACCGCCTGCCACCAGGGTGGTCTTGGTGGCGTTCTGCTTGATCGCCGCAAAGACGTCGTCCGGCACCGTTGAGCCGCGGTGGGTCTTGTATACCGGGATCTTGTAGGAGTCCGGGTAGCGCTTGAACATCGCCAGCTGGCCAGGCGAAAGCTTGGCCTTGTACTGGTCGACGTTCTGCGCGGTGATGGTGAACAGTGGCTTTTCACTGCCGTAAGGGTCGGAGAGGAAGCCCTTGCTGTCGGCGCTGCCTGCGCTCTTCGACAGCGGTTCCCACGGGCCGATCGAGCCATCGGCATTGCCGGCTTTTTCCGCCCCCATGGGGGTCAGCGATGCGCCCAGCTTGGCCGCCTCGTCGGCGGAAACCGCAGCCATGACGCTGGTAGCCAACAGGGACAGGCCCAGTACACCGGCTTGCAGCAGACGTGTGGTCGTTTTCATTCTGTTGTCGTCCTGGATCAATGTGCTTAGAAGTTCACGCCGAAGCTGAGGGCGACAAAGTCGCGGTCATCCACGGTGGTGTACTTGCCGTCGAAGAAGTTGGTGTACGACAGGCTCGCGGTGTAGGTGTTCTGGTACTCGGCGTCCAGGCCCAGGCTGACCGCCTTGCGGCCTTCCTCGAAGGCGCCGCCAGGGCCAGGGGAGTAGCCATCGACGTCGTGGGACCAGGCCACGCTTGGGCGCAGGTTCACGCCGGCGAAGACGTTGTTGTAGTCCCAGATGGCACGCACGCGATAACCCCAGGAGTCGGCGGTGGTGTAGCCATCGTTTTCGCAGTAGCGCGACAGGTTGTTCTTGTCGACGCCCGCCAGGGTGGTGGCGTTCAAGCTTTGGCAACGGCCGTTGGGCAGCGGCCCTGGGCCGTAGACCGGGTCACGGCCATAGCGTGCCTTGGAGGTGCTTTCCAGGCCGCCCACGTGGGTCCAGCCCACTTCACCGACCATGGTCAGGCGCTCTGCACCCATCACCTGGTCGAAGAAGTGGGTGAAGGTGGTTTGCAGCTGGGTGATTTCTTTACGGCGATAGCCTGGCTGATCGGTGTTTGCCGTGCCCTTCAGGACCGACGCGTTAGGGTCAAGCGGCGTCAGGCCCGAGTACAGGATATCGGTGGTGTTCAACTGCACCGGCGCATTCGGCCGGTAGCTGACCTCACCGCTCCAGGCCGTGCCAGTAGGCAAGGTCGTGGAGAAGCTCAGGCCATACAGGCGGATGTCCTCGGGGTACTCAACGTAGTAGCTGGAGTTGCCCGCGACATACAGTGGCATGAGTGCTTGCAGCAGGGCCGGGTTGCCGGCGACAACGCCCGGGATACCGGAACCGGCCAGTGCCCTCGCCAGATTGGCTGGGTTGTAGAAGCGGGCATCGGCACCGCGGCCACTGAAGATCGGCGCACGGCTGTGGTAATTCATGAAGTAGCCACCGAACTCAGTGTTCAGAGGCTCGTACATATAGCGCAAGGCCAAGCCGAACTGACCGCTGTCACGGGCATCTCGGTCGGCGCCGCGACGCACGATCACACCCTCGTCAGGCGAGCCCCAGCTCACGCCTTGAGACGTCAACGCACTCATCGCACGCCCGGCGAATGGGCCAATTTGCGCAGCGAGGGCCCTGGACACGTTCGCCTGCTTTGCCAACACCGCCAGGTTGTTGTCGCAGCCATCGGCAATTACGTCAGGTTGAGAGAAGAAGGTGCCGCAGTTGTCGACGACCGTCTGGTCCCACTCGATCTGGTAGAAGCCTTCTGCCGTCAGGTTGTCGGTCAGGCTCTGCGACACGTAGAACATGTTGACGGGGATCAGGCCTTCCTTGATCTCCGCGCCTGGGCGGCGAAACGCCGAGACGTCGATGGGGTTGATGGAGTTGATACCGCCACCGATGAAGGTGCTCTCACCCCAGCTCACCACCTGCTTGCCCAGGCGCACGGTGCCCGGCAGGTCGGCGATGTTGTAGTTGTGGTAGACGAAGGCATCGAGCAGTTCCGCACCCGAGGACTTGGCGCCTTCCTTGCGGTTGGAGTCGCTGATGTCCTTGAACAAGCGCTGTTCGTCCTTGAGCTCGAAGTCGTACCAGTACTTGCCACGGACGAACACGCCGGTGTCACCGTACTTGAGTTCGAGGTCGTGGATACCCTTGAAGATCTTCGAGAAGGTCTCGCCCTTCTTGAAGTTCAGGTGACCATCGTCGGAGGTCTGCGACAACCCTCTGCCGCCGTTGTTGGCACCGATGAGGTTCTTGTTCGGGCTGGCCGTCGACCAGCTGGCGCCCACGGAGAGCGACGAGTCGAACTGGCCTTCGATTTCCCCAATGTTGAAGCTGACAGCGAAAGCAGGACTTGCGAGCGTAGAAGCGAGGCTGACTGCCAGTGGCAGTTTTGCCCGGCGCCAGAACGGGTTTGCAGATGTCATCGACGCTACTCCATGTACTTTATTGTTATGGCAGTGAGTCCTTTCAAGAACGGCTCGAGCGCCTGGTAAAGCCGGCTCCTGCCCGTGGCGTCGCACATCGATGATGCGCGGCACCCTCCCCCATTCCTGAAAATCCCCTGGCCCGACTATAGCCAGCGGTCACAGGTGCTTGATCCCTCTAAAGTGTGATTTGCGCGCCCTGCTTGCGGCCGGCCTCCAAGGAAAGGCCCCATGCGCTGGCAGTGCTCAAGCATGGCCCATTTTTTTGGTTTGGCAAGGCTTCGACCGCTCTAGCATGCGGCCCGCGCCTTGAAAGGCACGGACCGCCACAGGGTCAGAGGGTGGAAAGGAAAGTGCTGTTGCTGGCCTGCCACTGAGTGATGTCCAGGCGGATACGCTTCTTGTCGAGCTTGCCGACACTGGTCTTGGGAATTTCAGTAACAATGGCGATCTGGCTGGGGATCGCCCACTTGTTGATGTGCCCTTGCTCGACGAACGGCTTGAGGTGCTCCTTGAGGGAACGCGCGTCAATGCTCAGCCCCTCGCGCACCACCAGCAGCGCGAACGGGCGCTCGCCCCATTGCGGGTCGGCCACGCCGACCACCGCCACCTCGCGCACCGCAGGATGCCGGCTGACCAGGTCCTCGAGGTCGAGCGACGAGATCCACTCGCCCCCCGTCTTGATCACATCCTTGATGCGATCGCGGATATCGATGTAACCCATGCCATCGAGGGTCGCGACGTCACCGGTATGCAGCCAGCCGCCCTGCCACAGCTCCTCGCTTTTTTCCGGCTCCTTGAAGTAACCCATGGTCAGCCACGGCGCACGCAGGACCAGCTCGCCCTGGGACTCCCCATCGGCAGGCAGGAAGTTGCCATCGCCATCGACGATCGCCGCCTCCACCAGCGGCACCGGTACCCCGGCCTTGATGCGGTAGGTGACCCGCTCATCCTCGCTGCCGGCCTGCAACTCATCGTTCAGGTGCGCGGCGCTGATCAGCGGGCATGTCTCCGACATGCCATACGCCGCCGTGAGCTGGATGCCCCGGGCCAGGGCCGCCTCGTACAGCGCCCGGTTGAGCGCGCTACCGCCGATGATGATCTTCCAGCCGCCGAAGTTTTCACCCTGGGAGGACGGGCAGTTGAGCAGCATCTGCAGGATGGTCGGCACGCAGTGGGAGAAGGTGACCTTTTCCTCGCGCCACAGCTTGACCAGCATGTCCGGTTCATAGCGCCCGGGGTAGACCTGCTTCATGCCAAGCATGGTGGCCGCATAGGGAATACCCCAGGCGTGCACATGGAACATCGGGGTGATCGGCATGTACACATCGTTGCTGCCTAGCAGCCGCACGCTGTCGATGCTGCCGGTCACCGCGGCCTCGGCCAGGGTATGCAGCACCAGCTGGCGGTGGGTGAAGTACACGCCCTTGGGGTTACCGGTGGTGCCGGTGGTATAGAACGTGGTGGCCACCGAGTTTTCGTCGAAATCGGGGAAGTCGTACTGCGGGCTGGCAGCCGCCAGCAGTTGCTCGTATTCGCCGTGAAGGCCAGGCAGGTCGGCGCTCTTGTCCGGCCCGTCGGTCAGCAGCACGGTGCCTTGCACGGTGGTCAACTGGCTGGCGATGCCCTGGTAGAGGCCGACGAAATCGCTGTTGACCAGTACAAAGCGGTCTTCGGCGTGGTTCATGGTGTAGAGAATCTGCTCGGGGGACAGGCGCACGTTGATGGTATGCACCACCGCACCGATCATCGGGATGGCGAACATGCATTCCAGATAGCGGTGGCTGTCCCAATCCATGACCGCCACGGTATCGCCAGCCTTCACGCCAGCGGCGCTCAGTACGTTGGCCAGGCGCGCGATGCGCTCGCTCAGTTGCGGGTAAGTGAGGCGTAACTGATCGCGATAGACGATTTCACGGGTCTTCTCGTAGCGCACGCCCGACATCAGCAGGCGCTTGATCAGCAGTGGATATTGGTAAGCGCCCTCGGCGGGCTTGATGATGCGCGTCTGCAGCATGGGTATCCCTTTTCTGGAAAGCGGGCCGGACAATTCAGGCACTTACTGTAGAACGGTGACGCACCAGTCAAATCAGCCGAAGGAATGATTTGGCTGGCACAGGTATGAGTGGGGCCGTCGTCGTTGACGAACGGCGTCTGCGGAACTGACACTGCGCCCTGCATCCTGAGGTCCCTTCGCGAGGCAAGCCCGCGCCCACGGATAGCCGAACACCTTTGCCCTGACCGGAGCCCCACATGCCCAGCCTACGTCGCGCCGTGTTTCTCGATCACCACTCCCTCGACCTCGGCGACCTCGACCTTTCGCCCCTGCGCGCCCAGTTCGACGAACTGCAACTGCATGCCGCGACCCGTCCGGCCGAGGTTGCCGAACGCCTGCAGGGCGCCACCGCGGTGATCAGCAACAAGGTCATGCTCGATGCCGAGTCGCTCGCGGCCAACCCGCAGCTCAAGCTGATCCTGGTTGCCGCCACCGGCACCAACAACGTCGACCTGGCCGCCGCTCGCGCCCAAGGCATCACCGTGTGCAACTGCCAGGGCTATGGCACCCCGTCGGTGGCGCAGCACACCCTGGCCCTGTTGCTGGCGCTGGCCACGCGCCTGTGCGATTACCACCAGGCCGTGGCGGCTGGCCAATGGGCCAAGGCCAGCCAGTTCTGCCTGCTGGACTTCCCCATCGTCGAGCTGGAAGGCAAGACCCTCGGCCTGCTCGGCCATGGCGAACTGGGTGGCGCGGTGGCGAGGCTGGCCGAGGCATTCGGCATGCGCGTGCTGACCGGGCAGATCCCCGGGCGCCCACCGCGCGCGGATCGCCTGCCGCTGGAAGAGCTGCTGCCGCAGGTCGATGCCCTCACCCTGCATTGCCCGCTCAATGAACAGACCCGCCACATGCTGGGCGCCCGCGAGCTGGCGCTGCTCAAACCGGGCGCCCTGGTGGTCAATACCGCCCGTGGCGGGCTGATCGACGAGCAGGCGCTGGCTGACACGCTGCGCAGCGGCCATCTGGGCGGTGCGGCCACCGATGTGCTGAGCGTCGAGCCACCGGTCAATGGCAACCCACTGCTGGCTGGCGACATCCCGCGCCTGATCATCACCCCGCACAGCGCCTGGGGCGCGGTGGAGTCGCGCCAGCGCATCGTCGGCCAGCTCGCCGAAAACGCCCTGGCCTACTTCGCCGGCCAGCCTCGGCGAGTGGTCGGCTGATCGACTGAAGCCTCTGCTACACTGCGCCACTTTTTTCAGGAGGCGTCGTCCATGGACCCGCGCAGTGAAGTGTTGCTCCGCCAGGCGGACCTGTTCCAGGGCCCGCTGTTGATCGCCGGCGCCCAGGCCGATGGCCTGCTTGGCCAGCTGCCGGCGGCCCATGGCTGGACCTGGCATGCGGGCGATCAGGCGGTGCTTGAAAGTCGCTTCGCCGGGCGCAGCCACTATGGGGTCGAGGTGCCTGCGGTGGCCTTCGACAGCGCGGTGCTGTTCCTGCCCAAATCCCGCGAACTGGCCGCCTACCTGCTCAACGCGCTGGCGTCACGCCTGGCTGGCCGCGTGCTCTACCTGGTGGGTGAAAAACGCGGTGGCATCGAAGGTGCGGCCAAGCTACTGCAGGCCTTTGGCAAGGCGCGCAAGCTGGACAGCGCGCGGCACTGCCAGCTGTGGCAGGTGACCGTCGACAACGCCCCTGAGGCCAAGCCACTGCATAGCCTGGCCGAACGTTTCGAGCTGCCGCTCGCCGATGGCCCGCTGCAGGTCATCAGCCTGCCGGGCGTGTTCAGCCATGGCCGCCTGGACAAAGGCACGGCGCTGTTGCTGGAGCACCTCGACGGCCTGCCAGGCGGCCATGTGCTGGACTTTGGCTGCGGCGCCGGTGTGCTGGGGGCAACGGTCAAACGGCGTTACCCGCACAGCCGGGTCACCCTGCTGGATGTGGATGCATTCGCCGTAGCCGCCAGTCGCCTGACCCTTGCGGCCAACGACCTTGAAGGCGAGGTGATCAGCGGTGACGGCATCGATGCCGCCCCTGCCGACCTGGACCTGATTCTGAGCAATCCGCCCTTCCACACAGGGGTGCATACCGATTATCAGGCCTCGGAGAACCTGCTGAAAAAATCTGGCGAACATCTTCGAAAAGGCGGCGAAATGCGCCTGGTTGCCAACAGTTTCCTGCGCTACCAGCCCTTGATCGAAGGCGCGCTCGGCAACTGCGAAATTCGCGCCGAAGCCCAGGGCTTTCGCATCTACCGGGCAACCCGTGGCTGAAAACAGCGCTTGCCGAATGCGCGCGGTGTAGGCAGAATCCGCTCCGTCCTAGGGGAGTAGTCTCCCGCGAGCGCCCTGCTCGCCCGGTACGCGTCAACACACTTGGCCCACAGGCCATGGCGCGTACGACCCACGATCCGCACAGACGGATCCAGGGTTTGACAAGACCTATGACACGCACACCTTACCCGGGGCGGGGAGGCTGTACGTGTCATAGCCGTGTCGACCCGCCCCCGTAGGAAACCTGATGCTGGAATCTCTGCTGGTCCCCACCGCCATCGTTGCGCTCGCCGAAATCGGCGACAAGACGCAACTGCTCGCACTCATCCTCGCGGCGCGTTTTCGCAAGCCCTGGCCGATCATCGCCGGCATTGTCGCCGCGACCCTGGCCAACCATGCCGCCGCGGGCGCCGTGGGTGCCTGGGTGAGCAGCTTCTTCAGCGAATCGGTGCTGCACTGGATCCTTGCCGCAAGCTTCACCGCCACCGCGCTGTGGACCCTGGTGCCGGACAAGATGGACGATGATGAAAGCAGCAACGCACGCCGTTTCGGGCCATTCCTGACCACCCTGATCGCGTTCTTCCTGGCGGAGATCGGCGACAAGACCCAGGTCGCCACGGTAATGCTGGCGGCGCAGTATCCGCACCTGATCATGGTGATCATCGGTACCACCCTGGGCATGCTGATTGCCAACGTGCCGGTGGTACTGGCGGGTAACTTCGCGGCCGAGAAACTGCCACTGACACTGATCCGGCGCCTGGCGGCGGCGGCGTTCGTGGTGCTGGCGATCGTCGCGGTGTATTCGGCGATGAAGACCAGTGGCTGGATTGGCTGACAGCGGCAATAGGTGCAAGCAACCGTCTTGTGTTGCTTGCACTGACCTCATCGCCGGCAAGCCGGCGATAGGGGCGCACAGCGCCCCTGCCTGAATGGCTTACTTCTTGGCCGCTTGATACAGCGGCATCACCTTCGGAATCGCTGCCTGCAGCGAGGCGATCCGGCTGCTGGAGGCCGGGTGGGTGCTCATGAACTCAGGCGGCGCACCTTCGGAGGCCTTGCTCATCTTGTTCCACAGGGTGATCGCGGCGTTCGGGTCGTAACCGGCGCGGGCCGACAGTTCCAGGCCGATCAGGTCGGCCTCGTTCTCGTTGCTGCGGCTGTTGGGCAGGGTCATGGCGTAGTTCACCACGGTGTCGGCCAGCGCCATGCTGTCCTGGCCAAGGCCGAGGAAGGCACCCGCGCCCTGACGGGCCATTTCCACGCCATAGGCCTTGGACATCGCTTCACGGCCGTGCTCACGCAGGGCGTGGGCAATTTCGTGGCCCATCACCGCGGCGATCTCGGCGTCGGTAAGCTTGAGCTGATCGATCAGCCCGGTGTAGACGATGATCTTGCCGCCCGGGCCGCAGTTGGCATTGAGCTCGTCGCTCTTGATCACATTGACTTCCCATTTCCACTGCGCGGCATCCGGCCGGAACACTGGAGCCTGGGCGATGAGGCGGTCGGCGATGGCCTGCACGCGCTTGGCGTCGGCACTGCCCTTGTCCAGCACGCCCTTGCTCGACGCTTCGCCGAGGGTCTGCTGGTACGACTGGGCATACATCTGGTTGACCTCATCGGTCGAGAGCATGCTGAACATGTACTGCTTGCGCTCGACGCCCACGGCGCCACCGCTGGTGGTATTGACCGCCTGGCAGCCGCCCAGCAGGACGCTGGCGCTCAACATACTGACAACGAATGACTTACGCATTAAAACACTCCCTTTTTACGTGCCGCGTATCCTAGGCCCAGATGCCCGCCTCGACCAGAGCCACAGGGAAGATTTCTTACAGGCCCCTCATGCTTTGGTATTAGCCCGCCGATAACCCAGGGATACGACCTCCTTGCGCGCGGAGCTTTTCATGAAGTTCAAGTCGATCCAGTTTTCCGTGGCCGCCCTGGCCGGTGCCATCGTGCTGAGCATTGTCGCGGCACTGGTGCTGTATGCCGTGTATTCCGGCCAACGCACCCAGGCGCTGGTGGAAGAGCGCACACAGAAGCAGTTCGAAAGCGTGATCGAACAGCGCCTGGCAGCCCTGGCCCGCACCCAGGTCAGCGAGATCCAGCGCGGCCTCGAGGCGCCCCTGTCGATTGCCCGCAGCCTGGCCACCAGCAACGCCATGCTTGGCATGCAGGCCGCCGATGGCAGCCCGCTGATGCGGGTCGACCGTGAACACTTGATCAACCAGCTCAAGCGCACCGTCGAGGTCAACCCGACGGTATTGGGCGCGTACCTGGGCTGGGAGCCCAACGCCCTCGACCATGACGACGCCCGCTACGTCGGCAGCAAGCTCACCGGTATCGACAGCGCCAATGGCCGCTTCCTGCCCTGGTGGTTCCGCAACGGCGACGGCAGCCTCGGCCAGGACCAACTGGCCGACGTCAATGACCGCACCGTGCTGGCCACCGGCGTACGCGCCAGCGAGTACTACCTGTGCCCGAAAGAGTCGAAAAAGGCCTGCGTGATCGACCCGGCACCGTACAAAGTCGGCGACAAGATGGTCATGCTCGCTTCGTTCGTCGAACCGATCATGGTCAATGGCCAGTTCCAGGGCATGGCCGGCGCCGACCTGTCGGTGAACTTCATCCAGGACCTGCTCAACGCCGCCGACCGCCAGCTCTACGACGGTGCCGGCGAACTGGCGCTGGTGTCGAGCAACGGCCGCCTGGTGGCCTATACCCGAGACCCGGCGAAGTTCGGCGAAAAGGCCAGCGAGGTTCTCGCCAGCGAAGAGGCGGCTACCCTCAGCAGCCTGAGCGGCGAAGCGCTGCATTATGAAGTAGACGCCGGCAAGGACCGCATCGAGCTGTACCTGCCGTTCAAGGTCGCCAGCACCGATGCGCGCTGGACCTTGCTGCTGGAACTGCCGTTGAGCACGGTGATGGCCGACGTCAACCAGTTGCAGCAGGACCTGGCCGAACAACGTCGCACCGACATCGCCGGCATGACCGTGGTCGGCCTGGGCATCGCCGCGCTGGGCCTGCTGGTGATCTGGCTGCTGGCCCACGGCATTGCCCGCCCACTGCGCCAGATGGTGGCCATGCTCGACGACATCGCCCAGGGCGAAGGCGACCTGACCCGCCGCCTGCAAAGCGACCGCGCCGACGAACTGGGCGCCATCGCCAAGGGCTTCAACACCTTCCTGATCAAGCTGCAGGCGATGATCAGCCAGGTGGTCAGCTCGGTGCAGAAAGTCAGCGATTCGTCGGAGCACACCGCCGACATCGCCATCCGCACCAACCAGGGCGTGCACAAGCAGATGGTGGAGATCGACCAGGTGGCCACCGCCGTGCAGGAAATGACCGCCACCGCGCAGGATGTGGCACGCAATGCCACCCAAGCGGCCCAGGCTGCCAGCGAGGCCGACCGCGCGGCCAACCAGGGGCTGGAGATCGTGCGTGACACCTCGCACTCGATCAGCGCATTGGCCGGCGAGATTGGCCGGGCGGTGACCGTGGTGCAGGACCTGGCCCGCGACAGCGAGAACATCAATGCCATCCTCGTGGCGATCCGCGCGATTGCCGAGCAGACCAACCTGCTGGCGCTCAACGCCGCCATCGAGGCCGCCCGCGCCGGCGAGCAGGGCCGTGGCTTCGCCGTGGTCGCCGACGAAGTCCGCAACCTGGCACAGAAGACCCAGCAGGCCACGCAGGAGATCCAGCAGATGATCCAGCAGCTGCAGCAGGGCACCCGCGAAGTGGTCAAGGTGATGGAAGACAGCCAGGGCAAGACCGACGTCAGCGTGCAGCAGGCCAGCCGCGCGGCGCAGTCGCTGGAGAGCATCACCCAGGCGGTGTCGGTGATCAACGACATGAACACCCAGATCGCCAGCGCCGCCGAGCAGCAGAGCGCGGTGGCCGAGGACATCAACCGCAACGTGATCAGCATCGGCCAGGTGGCCGGCGAAGTGGCCGGCGGCGCCGACGAGTCGAGCCAGGCCAGCGCCGAGCTGACCAAGCTGGCCGAGCAGCAGCGGCGCCTGATCAATCAGTTCAGGGTTTGATCCCTGGGTGCACAGGTACTCCTGTAGGAGCTACTGTCTTGCATCAAATCTAAAATCTGGCGCAGCCCCTGTGGGAGCGGGCTTGCCCGCGAACACCGGCGCAGCCGGTGCCATCCACCGCGCCGCCTGCTTCGCGGTGGTCCGGCACTCCGGTAAACCCGCTCCCACAGGGATTACGCATCAACCAGGCTTTAGGCCGGCGTCAGGCACTCCGGCCCATCGAGCTTGGGATCATTGACGAACAGCGCCAGCGCCCGCTCGCGCAAGGCGCCAGGCGGCTTGGCGAGGATTTCGTGCAACCGCGCCAACGGTGTGCCCGGGTCGAGCCAGAGCGCCTGCTCGGCCTCATCCAGGATCAGCGGCCGGCGCTGGTTCATGGCCGCCTGGGTGATCACCGCGCAGCTCAGCCAGACCTGCTCCTGCACCGGATACGCTTCCCAGACCGCGGCAAAGAACAGCGCCGAGCCCTCTCCCGGGGTGACCCAATAGGGGCGCTTGCGCGCCGTGCCGCGCCACTCGTAGAAGCCGTTGGCCGGCATCAGGCAGCGCCGCTGGCGGAACGGTTCACGGAACATCGGTTGCTCCGCGAGGGTCTCGGCGCGGGCCTGGGCGGGGGTGCGGGAGAGATCGGTCAACCAGGCCGGGGTCAGCCCCCAGCGGGCACTGGCCAGTTGCAGCTGGCCATCGAGCTGGCGCTGAACCAGCACCGAGGCACCGGGCGAGATGTTCCATTGAGGCTGCTGGCCCGGGGGGAACCCCGGCAGGCCGGCGAAGGCCTGGGACCAGCGAAACAGAGCGTAGCGTCCACACATGGGCGAAATCAAAACCTAACAGATCAGGGTTCCCGGATAACTTTCCGGTTCGTCGCCAGCAAGAGGCTGGGCCGCATTGTACGCATCGATCAGCTGCCGCGCGTAGCCGGCCTGTTCATCGGCCACTGCCAGGCCAAGCAGGCCCTGCATGGGCAGCTCGCCTACACCGCCCATCAGGTCGCGCCCGACCAGGTGCACCTCGATGCCCTCGCTGACCAGCATGCCCACCAGCATCTGTGCCTCCAGGAGGCTTTCCGGGTCATAGATTCGCTGCATCAGTCATTCTCACCGTAGACATCCAGCATCCACTCATCGCCATGTACCTGCAGCACGAAACGGATAGGCTTGCAGCACACTTGGCAGTCCTCGATGTATTCCTGATCACCGCCGGACAGGTCCACTGTCGTTTCGACTTCTTCACCACAATAGGGACAATCGTAGAGTGCAGTCTCCAGCATCGCGGCCTCCCGAGTGACTTGTGCGTATAATTGCCGGTCTGTTTACAGGGCCTGTGTGTGTCCGAGCCGTTTTTCCGACCCCGTCCCTACCTTATTACCCTAGCCGTTTCCAACAAGAGAGCATGATGGGCGAATTCGATGCCATCCGACCGTACGACGACGCTGAGGTCCCTGCCGTTCTGGCACGCCTGCTCAGCGACCCGGCATTCCTCGATATCCTCACCCACTTCCGCTTCCCGCGCGCGGCGGGCGCCCTCGGCTGGCTGCTCAAGCCGCTGATCGCCCGGCGCCTGCGTAAAGAGTTCGCCGGCGTTACCTGCGTCTCGACGCTGCAGGACAAGGTCGAGTACTACGTCGACCGCACCATCGACCGCGCCACCGACGGCGTCACCTATTCCGGCGTCGAGCAGCTCAAGTCGGGCACCGCCTACCTGTTCCTGGCCAACCACCGCGACATCGTCATGGACCCGGCCTTCGTCAACTACGCAGTCTATCACGCGGGCCTGCCCACGCCGCGCATCGCCATCGGCGACAACCTGCTGCAGAAGCCGTTCGTCAGCGACATGATGCGCCTGAACAAGAGTTTCATCGTGCACCGCTCGATCAGCGGGCGCCGCGAGAAACTGGCCGCCTACCAGCTGCTGTCGGCCTACATCAACCACTCGATCCGCAACGACGGTGCCTCGATCTGGATCGCCCAGGCCGAAGGCCGCGCCAAGGACGGTGACGACCGCACCGATTCGGCCATTCTCAAAATGTTCCACATGAGCCGCAAGGACGAGCCGTTCGGCGCGGTGATCCAGAGCCTGAACCTGATCCCGGTGTCGATCAGCTACGAATACGACCCCTGTGACCAGGCCAAGGCCCGCGAGCTGTACATCCGCGCCACCACCGGCAGCTACAAGAAAGCCCCTGGCGAGGACGACAACAGCATCGCCCAGGGCATTACCGGCTACAAAGGGCGCGTGCACATCAACTTTGCCCCACCGGTGACCGAGTACCACGAAGACACCAAGCAGCTGGCGCAAGCCATCGACCGGCAGATTCTCGGTGGCTACCGGTTGTTCCCGGTGCATTACCTGGCCTATGCGATGTGGGCCGAGAAGGATGCGGCACTCGAGGTGCCGGGCGCGGAGAAGTTGTTCCCGGCGGACGAATTGGCCAAGGCCAAGGAAGAATGGCAGCGTCGCCTCAACGCCTGCCCGGTGGAACAGCAGCCGTACCTGGTGCAGCAGTATGCGACGCCAGTGCGCAACCAGTACCAGGTGAAGCGCCAGCCCCTGTCCGCCTGAAGGGTAATGCCAGTCAGTCAAGCCAATTGGGGTCGCTGCGCGACCCTTCGCGGGTAAACCCGCTCCCACCAGCTTTGCGCGATCCTGTGGGAGCGGCGGTTCGCCGCTGCGATTTACCCGCGAAGGGCTGCAAAGCAGCCCCAATAAGTGCGATGAAGCGCTAACTGACTGGCATTAGCTTGAAGGGTGGTTTGTGGGAGCTGCGCCGCTCCCACACATGGAACACCAGGCTTCAGACCCAGGTGCTGAACCACGACAGCAGCAGCGCCATGGCCAGGCACGAAAAACCGAGGATGTAGTAGTAGCGCGGCACGCGCCGGTCGAAGGCATCCACCAGCCCTTCGTCCACCGCCAGGCTTTCACGGGTCATGCTGGCGCGGCGCCGGGCACTGTGCAGCAGCAGCCCGCCAGGGCAGGTTATGAACAGGGCCAGCAGGTTGATCAGCTTGGCCGGGTGGGCAGCCAGGAAGCCCCAGAGCACTTGCAACGACATCGCACGACCTCGGTATCACGACGGCAAAGCCCGGCATTCTACCCAAGCCGGCCTGCCCCTCCCGCTTTTTGCGACAAAGTGTCAGTTAATTTCATCTGTCACACGCTCGTCATCAAGGCAGGCCACCCTGTCGGCCTTCCACCGTACCGGAGCTTGTCATGCTGCACGCCGAAAACCAGGACCGCCTGTACCTCGTTGCCCAGAGCGATGAACAACAAGCGCTGATCGACAGCTTCTCGATCAATGTCCAGGACCGCCAGTGGCTGGTCTACTGCGCGCTGGGCGGGCACGCCCATGAAGACTTGCCGGAGGTCGATCTGCAGACCGGCATCAGCCTGCTGGATCTGCACGTCGAAGCCGCCTGATACGCGTTGCCTTCTTCGCGGGGCTAGCCGTGAAACAGCCATAAAAAAACCCGCAGCCTGCGTACAGGCTGCGGGTTTTTACTTCACGAACGCCTTACTCGCCCAGCACCTGCCCGATGGTCGGGTCCTTGAACAGGCGGGTCAGGGCATCGCTGAGCACATCACTCACCAGCTTGGTGTTGGTTTCCTGGTTCGGCGCCATGCCGAAGCGCTGGTCGAGCGAAGCACCGTAACGGCCGCTGTAGCGGCGGTTGGCGTTCGACACGTCTGCGCGGAAAGTGGCGCCGATGGTGGCCTCGGTCACGTACATCTTGTCCTTGGGCGACTGGTACTTCAGTTCGGCCAGGGTCACGGTCAGCTGCGGCGCGTTGCCAGCGTTGGGCGTCGGGGTGAAGCCGAGCAGGCGTACCGCCGCTTCGGCCTGGGCCTGCAGCTTGGGCACGACATCATTGCCACTGACGCTGATGGTGCTGGTTTCGGGGTACATGCCCCCACGGGTGCCCAGCGATTGCGAGGCCCGACCGTCAACCACCCTGACCACCACCGGCTGGCCATGGCCGACCGGCGCAAGTTGCTGAGTGAGCTTGGGTTGCGGGCTGAGTTGTTGCGGGCTGTGGGCACACCCGGCCAGGCTCAGGCTGGCCACCGCGAACAAACCGACCAACAGACGTTGCAACATGCGCATTTCTCCAGAAAAAGCGGCAAAGGCCCACAGTATACCCAGCCCGCCATCGGCCAGTCATCGCCCTGTCCCGCTTGTCACAATGGTTTCATGCCCCCGCCGTTATGCTTGCGCCAGCCCGACCTGACAGGACAAACCGCCATGGCCTCGCTCTGGACCCTGCTTTTCAAACGTCAGCGCCACTTCACCTACGCCCACCTCGACAGCAACGGTATCTGCCTGGGCTTCAAGCAGACGCGCCAGCCGCCAACGGCCGCCGGCTGGGTCCTGGTCAGCGAGGCGCACCTCGGCTGGCTGGGCCAACCGCTACCCGCCAGCGCCCGAATTTGCACCCACGCAACCAGCCGTTGGCAGCGTCGCCCCCTCGCAGCCTGACAAACGCTGCAATAAAAACCCATAAAGACCGACCTTTCTGCTTGCGACCTCGCTATAATCTGCCCCCGATTATAAGGACGTCTCCTGATCGGGCCCCGCATTCGCCGACTGACCCCGGCACCTTCTACGCTTCGCCCACAGAGAGCCTTCCACTCAGGTCTTGCATTGGCTGTCGTGCCTGCTGTTTCCGGCCTTCTGCTGCGCATGAACCTGCGGGTTGCCATCGTGCAGTCCACTTTTGAGGTTCACGTCTCCAAAAGAGCGTGAAAAAACGGTTTTTCACAACTTCACGAGAGTGTGGCGAGCAATGAACAGTCTGGCATGTGTAAAAGCAGCAGATCTTTCACAAACAGCCCTGCGCAGACGGCACAAGCGCTCATCCTGGATGGGAGCCTGAGGCCGGCCCGTAACGCATGACGGATCACTTGACCATAAGTCGAATTGCCGCACCCGTGGCAAACGGCGTTCAATACCTGAACACCCAAGACTGATTGGCAGTGTCCGCTGAAGTTGCAAGAACTGCGAAGAGTCGGACATGGCGATCCTGGCAAACCCAGGGATCCTGTGCTGTCAATTAGGTAGCTGTAGATTGTGGAGACGCGTTAAATGGCGCAGAACGAATCGGTTGATGTGGTACTGGTAGGCGCGGGCATCATGAGTGCCACCCTGGCCGTACTGCTCAAGGAGCTCGACCCGACCCTGAAGCTTGAGGTCGTAGAGGCGATGGACTCCGGAGCCGCGGAGAGTTCCAACCCCTGGAACAACGCCGGTACCGGCCATGCCGGCCTGTGCGAGCTGAATTACACCCCGCAGGCCGCCGATGGCAGCATCGACATCAAGAAAGCCGTGCACATCAACACCCAGTTCGAGGTTTCGCGCCAGTTCTGGGCCTACCTGAGCAAGAAGGGCAACTTCGGCTCGCCGCGTGCTTTCATCAACCCGGTTCCGCACCTGAGCTACGTCGAAGGTGACAAGGGTATCGACTTCCTCAAGAAGCGTTTCGAGCTGCTCAAGCAGCACCACGCCTTCTCGGAGATGGAATACACCGAAGACAAGGCCGTGATGAACGACTGGATGCCGCTGATGATGCCGGGCCGCCCGGCTGACCAGCGCATCGCCGCCACCCGCGTGGCCAAAGGCACCGACGTCAACTTCGGCGCCCTGACCAACAAGCTGCTCAAGCTGCTGGGCAACAGCCCGGACACCCAGGTCAAGTACAGCAAGAAGGTCGTCGGCCTGCGCCGTAACGGCAGCGGCTGGACCGTGAGCATCAAGGACGTCAACAGCGGCGGCAGCCGTGAAGTCGACGCCCGCTTCGTCTTCCTCGGCGCCGGCGGTGCCGCACTGCCCCTGCTGCAGGCTTCCGGCATCCCGGAAAGCAAAGGCTTCGGCGGCTTCCCGGTCAGCGGCCAGTGGCTGCGCTGCGACAACCCGGAGATCGTCAAGCAGCACCAGGCCAAGGTCTACAGCCAGGCCGCAGTTGGCGCCCCGCCCATGTCGGTTCCGCACCTGGATACCCGCGTGGTCGATGGCAACACCTCGCTGCTGTTCGGCCCGTACGCCGGCTTCACCACCAAGTTCCTCAAGCACGGCTCGTTGATGGACCTGCCGCTGTCGGTGCGCATGGGCAACATCGGCCCGATGCTGGCCGTGGCCCGCGACAACATGGACCTGACCAAGTACCTGGTCAGCGAAGTGATGCAGTCGATGGAGCAACGCCTGGAAGCCCTGCGTCGCTTCTACCCCGAGGCGAAAGCCGAGGACTGGCGCCTGGAAGTGGCCGGCCAGCGGGTACAGATCATCAAGAAAGACCCGAAAAAAGGCGGCGTGCTGCAATTCGGCACCGAGCTGGTTTCGGCCGCGGACGGCAGCCTGGCTGCACTGCTCGGCGCATCGCCGGGCGCTTCGGTGACTGTGTCGATCATGCTTGAGCTGATCGAGCGCTGCTTCCCCGAGCAGGCGAAGGGTGCCTGGGCTGCCAAGCTCAAGGAAATCTTCCCGGCCCGCGAGAAGGTCCTGGCGACCGACGCTGCGCTGTACCACAAGATCAGCGCCGACAACGATGTGGCGCTGGACCTGGCGCAGGACAGCCCGGCCAAGCACTACGCCTGAACCGGCTGAAACGAAAAAACGCCCCTCGGGGCGTTTTTTTGTGCCTGGATATCTATCAGCCTGTGCCGGCCCTATCGCGGGGCAAGCCCGCTCCCACAATGCTTTGAGTCGGCGGCGTGGGAGCGGTCCCTCCCCCAAGGTTTTTGGGTTGGGTGGGGGGGGGGTGGGTTTCCCCCGCGAAGAGGCCAGCACCGGCCAATCAATCAGCCGCGGGCGTTGTCGATGATCTCGATGTACTCAGGGGCATTGCGCTGGTCGGCAATCACCTCGACGAAAGTCTTGCCGTGCTCGTCCTTGCCATCCAGGTCGTAACCGGCCTCGAGGAAGAAACCGACATAACGCTCGAAATCGTCGATACGCAGGCCGCGGTAGCCTTTGATCAGCTTGTGGTGCGACGGCGAGGTGAGGCCATCGGCCGGCTCGAACTGCAGGAAGCTCTTGATGTACTCGTCGCTGATTTCGTCACCAATCACCTGTTTCTTGTCTTTACGCATCAAGGACTCCCACTGGACTGTCTAGGACATTTTCGAAGGCCGGCAGTGTACCCCTCGAATTGATCGTGCCTCAACGCGTACGTACGGTTCCGGTGTGCAGATCGGCCCAGACATGGCCGTTGCCGTAAGTGAGGAACTGCACGTAAAGGGTCTCGTTGCGCAGCAGGTCCATGATCACCCGGTAGTCGGCCATCGGGTAATTGAGGGTCAGGGTGCGACGCTTGTCGTCATAAGCCGGCTTTTTCAGGCTCTTGCCGCCCTCGCCGTCGAAGTTGATCAGCACTTCGCCGATGGTCGAGCCCTTGCTCAAGGGCTTGCCCTTCAGGCGCATCTGCAACGAGGAAGTGATTGGGATGGGTTGCTGGTCGGACTGGCGCTGGGTGCCCACCACCACCGAATAGTCGGTGATCTGCAGCAACTGCTGGCTGGTCGGTGCTTCCTGGCGCAGGGCGAGGTCGTCGGGGGGCAGGAACTGGCTGTGCAGCGGGGCAGCAGATAGCGGCAGGCTCACCGCCAGCAGGAGAGGGACGAACGCACGCATGTGAGGCTCCTTGGCTTGAAGGGGCACTCTAGCATGGTCTGTTCGGCCGTAGCGGCCAGCTCGGCGAGGCCGCCTGACCGCTCAGTCGAACTGCGCGCGCATCCAGGCCTGGTACTCAGCCACACCGGCCTCGCCTTCACGCGGCGCCCAGTGGGCAAGCTCGCCCTCACCCACCGGGCGGTAAGGGCCGGCCTTGCACTCGAACAGCATGCTGTCGGCTTGCAGCACCACCAACCCGTGATAGGTCCCCGGCGCCAGATCGACACCCAGGCAGTCGCCGCCCGCCTCCATGACACGTTTGTCGGTGACGGTACCCTGCTCGTCGAAGATCAACAGGCCGATCCGCCCTTTGAGCACGATCAACGCCTCGGCCTTGTCCACGCTCAGGTGCCGGTGCGGCGGAATGTAGGTATCGGGCTGCAGGCCTATGGCCATGCGGTGGCAAAGCTCTTCCATGTCATGGAAGTTATGGTGCTGGCGGCCACGCGGGTTGGCCGCTGACTGCGCTGCCAGCCCGGTGAACAACGCCTGATCGATGAACGCGGGCTGGCGCATGATTACAAGCCCTTGACGGCGAAGATGCCGTTGGCGTTGCGCCAGTAGCCCTTGTAGTCCATGCCATAGCCGAAGATGTAGCGGTCGACGCACGGCAGGCCGACGTAGTTGGCTTTCAGGTCCGGGCTGGCCTTGCGGTCGTGATCCTTGTCGATCAGCACGGCGGTGTGCACCGAGCGGGCACCGGCATGCTTGCAGAACTCGATGATGGCGCTGAGGGTGTGGCCCTCGTCGAGGATGTCGTCGACGATCAGCACGTCACGGTCAATGAACGACACCTCGGGCTTGGCCTTCCAGAACAGCTCGCCGCCGCTGGTCTGGTTGCGGTAGCGGGTGGCGTGCAGGTACGACGCTTCCAACGGGAACTGCAGGTGGGTGAGCAGCTTGCCGGCGAAGATCAGGCCACCGTTCATCACGCAGAAAACCACCGGGTTCTTGTCGTGCAGGTCCTTGCAGATCTGTTTGCCGACCTCGGCGATGGCGGCCTCGACCTCGGCTTCGTTGTACAGGCAATCAGCCTCGTGCATCACTTGACGGATATGCTCGAGATCGGCGGACATGGCGCTCTCCAGGGGGTGCGTTTTGGAAAAGCGGGCAAAGGTACGCATCCGCTCGTCCCAGATCAAGCCTTTATGGACTAACGTGCACAATGACCGCACGACAGTCAGGACTGAATAGATTAATCTAGCGCGGTTTTTTTGCCCGCCTTCCGGAGCCCCCCTATGCCTACTCGTGAGATCCGCCATCCGCTGATCCGCCATAAGCTCGGCCTCATGCGCCGCGCCGATATCAGCACCAAGAATTTTCGCGAACTCGCCCAGGAAGTCGGCGCGCTGTTGACCTATGAAGCCACCCAGGACCTGCCACTCGAGACCTACGAGATCGACGGCTGGTGCGGCAAGGTGCAGGTCGAGAAAATCGCCGGCAAGAAGATCACCGTGGTGCCTATCCTGCGTGCCGGCATCGGCATGCTCGACGGCGTGCTCAGCCTGATCCCCGGCGCCAAGGTCAGTGCAGTGGGCGTTGCCCGCAACGAGGAAACCCTCGAAGCGCACACCTACCTTGAAAAGCTCGCACCGGACATCAACCAGCGCCTGGCCCTGATCATCGACCCGATGCTGGCCACCGGCGGCTCGATGGTCGCCACCATCGACCTGCTGAAGAAAGCCGGCTGCAAAGAGATCCGCGCCATGGTGCTGGTCGCGGCACCTGAAGGTATCGAAGTGGTGGAGAAAGCCCACCCGGATGTGAAGATCTACACCGCCTCGATCGACCAGCGCCTGAACGAACATGGCTACATCGTCCCCGGCCTGGGCGATGCCGGTGACAAGATCTTCGGCACCAAGCAGAAGGACGCCTGACCATGCAGGACGGCTTCAACGACCCGCTCTGGCGCCAGGTCGTCTCGGGCGCGCAGATGCTCTTCGTGGCATTCGGCGCGCTGGTGCTGATGCCGCTGATCACCGGCCTCGACCCTAACGTCGCGCTGTTCACCGCCGGCATCGGCACCTTGCTGTTCCAGCTGGTGACCGGTCGCCAGGTCCCGGTGTTCCTGGCGTCGAGCTTTGCCTTCATCACCCCGATCATCCTCGCCAAGGGCCAGTTCGGCCTGGCCGAGACCATGGGCGGCGTGATGGCCGCAGGCTTCGTCTACACCTTCATGGGCCTGATGGTGAAGGTCAAAGGCACCGGTTTCATCGACCGCATGCTGCCGCCCGTGGTCATCGGCCCGGTGATCATCTCCATCGGCCTGGCCATGGCGCCGATCGCCGCCAACATGGCCATGGGCAAGGGCGGTGATGGCGCTGCGCTGATGCCGTACAAGACCGCGATGATGATCTCGATGCCGGCGCTGCTGACCACGCTGATCGTGGCTGTGTTCGGCAAGGGCATCTTCCGCCTGGTGCCGATCATTTCCGGCGTGCTGGTGGGCTTTGCCCTGTCGTTCGCCTTTGGCGTGGTCGACACCGCCAAGATCGCCGCGGCCCCTTGGCTGGAACTGCCGAACTTCACCGCCCCGGCCTTCAACTGGCAGGCCATCCTGTTCATCGTTCCGGTCGCCCTGGCACCGGCGATCGAGCACATCGGCGGGGTGATCGCAGTCGGCAGCGTGACCGGCCGTGACTACCTGAAGAAGCCCGGCCTGCACCGCACCCTGCTGGGTGACGGCCTGGCGACCACCGCCGCCGGCCTGTTCGGTGGCCCGCCCAACACCACCTACGCCGAAGTGACCGGCGCGGTGATGCTGACCAAGAACTACAACCCGAAGATCATGACCTGGGCGGCGGTGTTCGCCATCACCCTGGCCTTCATCGGCAAGTTCGGCGCGCTGCTGCAGAGCATCCCGGTACCGGTGATGGGGGGCATCCTCTGCCTGCTGTTCGGCTCGATCGCGGCGGTGGGCATGAACACCATGATCCGCCACAAGATCGACCTGGCCGAAGCGCGCAACCTGGTGATCGTGTCGGTGACCCTGGTGTTCGGCATCGGCGGCGTACTGATCGGCAGCGGCGACGGCCCGGACGACTGGGGCCTGAAGGGCATCGCCCTGTGCGCCATTGTGGCCATTGCCCTGAACCTGATCCTGCCGGGCAACGATGGCTGGAAACACAAGAAGCTGGAAGATCAGTTGCCTTGATCTGACAGTTTGAAGGGGCGTGGGGGGGGGGGGGGGGGGGGGGGGGGGGGGGGGGGGGGGGGGGGGGGGGGGGGGGGGGGGGGGGGGGGAGGGGGGAGG
>NZ_JBMOWQ010000236.1:0-17967 GCF_049310485.1 Pseudomonas sp. GZD-209 | reverse complement strand
GCTCCCACGCTGCTTGGAGCACCTGGCGTGGGAGCGGGCTTGCCCCGCGATGAAGTTGATGCGACCGGTCAGTCAGTCACTACTTTGGCCTGGCCGAGATTGGCCAGGCGAATGCTGTCCTGGGTCTGCTGGATCTCGCCCTGGCTGTTGATCGGCCCCAGGCGGACACGGTGCAGGGTCTGCTGGTTACGCACGATGGAGCTGATGAACACCGGCGCACTGACCATGGTGCTCAGCTTGGAGCGCAGCAACTCGGCGGCGTCCGGGTTGGCGAAGGCGCCCACCTGCAGGATGCTGCCGCCGTTGCTGTTCGGCACGTTGTTGCCGCTCACCTGCACCGGCACCACGGGCGCTGCATGCTGCTGCGGCGGCGGGGTCCACTGTTCGACACGCCCAGTGCTGGCGGCGATCGGCTGGGCCTGGGCGACCTGCGGTTCCTTGAGCATCAGCGGCGGCTGCTGGCCACGCTGGGCCCACCATTGCTGCGGGTCGATGCCTTCGACGCGCACATGGGCGGTGCCGCTCTCGGCATAGCCGAGCTTCTTCGCGGCGGCGTAGGACAGGTCGATGATGCGGTCGGAATAGAACGGCCCGCGGTCGTTGACCCGCAGGATCACGCTGCGGCCGTTGGCCAGGTTGGTTACCCGCACGTAGGCCGGCAGCGGCAGGGTCTTGTGCGCCGCGCTCATGCCGTAGAGGTCGTACAGTTCGCCGTTGGCGGTGTTCTGCCCGTGGAACTTGGTGCCGTACCACGAGGCAGTGCCCTCGGCGCGGTAGTTGCGCGAGTCCTGCATCGGGTAATAGGTCTTGCCCAGTACCGTGTACGGGTTGGCCTTGTAGTTGCCGGTGTGCACGGTCGGGGTGGCGTCGGGGATCTTGTTGACGTCCACGTCCCACCACGGCGCGCCATCCTTGTGAGCGCGGTTGATGTCCAGGCCCGGCTGCGAACGCACCGCGTTGCCGCTGCCCTGGGAGGTCGGGCGGCTGGTAGAGCAACTGACCAGGAGCATGCCGACGGTGACGCAGGTCAGCAGCTTGAAGGTGTTGGCAGAGATGATTGCGCGCATTACTTGACGCCCCGTGCTTGAACCAGCTGTTCGGCAAGCTGATGCACCGCCATGGCATACATCACGCTGCGGTTATAGCGAGTGATCGCGTAGAAGTTCTTCTGGCCCATCCAGTACTCGGGGCCGTACTCGCCCTCCAGGCGGAAGGCGGTGACCGGCAGATCATCGCGCAGCGCATCATGACTCGACCAGCCCAGCGCTCGCAACTGCCCCACGGTCTTGACCGGCTCGATGCCGGTGGTCAGGCCTTCGTCGGCGCTGGCGCCCGCAACCTGCGCGCGGCTCACCACAGCCCCACCGGCTACCCAGCCGTGACGCTTGAAGTAGCTGGCGACGCTGCCGATGGCATCGTCAGGGTTGTTCCAGATATTGATATGGCCGTCGCCGTCGAAATCCACCGCGTAGTTGCGAAAGCTGCTCGGCATGAATTGCGGCAGGCCCATGGCGCCGGCGTAGGAGCCCTTGAGCGTCAGCGGGTCGAGCTGCTCGTCACGGGCCAGCAGCAGGAACTCGCGCAGCTCCTTGCGGAAGAATTCGGCACGCGGCGGGTAGTCGAAACCGAGGGTGGACAGTGCGTCGATCACCCGGTAGTTACCGGTGTTGCGGCCGAAGAAGGTCTCCACGCCGATGATCGAGACGATGTACTGAGCCGGCACGCCGTATTCCTGCTCGGCGCGGGCCAGCACCGCCTCGTGTTGGCGCCAGAAGTCCACCCCGCGGGCGATGCGCGCGTCGGTGATGAACATCGGACGGTACTCTTTCCACGGTTTGACCCGCTCGGCCGGCCGCGAGATCGCGTCGAGGATCGCCTGCTTGCGCTGCACCTCGCTGAACACACCCAGCAACTGCTCACTGGCAAAGCCGTAGTCACGGGTCATCTCGCCAACGAACTCGGCCACCTGGGGCGAGCCGTCGTAATCGCCGGCAAGGGCTTGCTGGACAGCGCCGCACAGGCCCACCACACCGATCCACGGCACACAACGGGCAACCCAGCCACGCACTGCTTGCATTGAATTCTTCACCTTTTTCAAACTTGAGCAATCCATTTGCGGTGCGTATGGATCGACATCAGAACGCCAAACGCTGACAGCAGCGTCACCAACGAAGTTCCGCCATAGCTGATGAAGGGCAGCGGCACACCCACCACGGGCAGAAGGCCGCTGACCATACCGATATTGACGAACACATAAACAAAGAAGGTCATGGTCAGGCTGCCCGCGAGCAGCTTGCCGAACAGGGTCTGCGCCTGAGCCGTGATCATCAGCCCACGGCCGATCAGCAGCATGTAGATCAGCAGCAGCAGGCAGATGCCGACCAGGCCGAATTCCTCGCCCAACACGGCGATGATGAAGTCGGTGTGACTTTCCGGCAAAAAGTCCAGGTGCGACTGGGTGCCCAGCAGCCAGCCCTTGCCGAACACCCCGCCCGAGCCGATCGCCGCCTTGGACTGGATGATGTTCCAGCCGGTGCCCAGCGGGTCGCTTTCCGGGTCGAGGAAGGTCAGCACGCGCTGCTTCTGGTAGTCGTGCATGACGAAGAACCACATGGCCACCGCCACCGGCACCGCCGCGGCGATCACACTGACGATCCAGCGCCAGCGCAGGCCGCCCATGAACAGCACGAAGGCGCCGGAGGCGAGGATCAGCAGCGCCGTGCCCAGGTCGGGCTGGCGCACGATGAGGATGAACGGCACGCCGATCAACACCAGGCTGATCGCCACGTGCTTGAGGTGCGGCGGCAGGGTGCGCTTGGACAGGTACCAGGCGATGGTCGCCGGCATGATGATCTTCATGAACTCCGAGGGCTGGAAGCGGATCACCCCGGGGATGTTGATCCAGCGCGTGGCGCCCATGGCGTTGTGGCCCATCACATCCACCACCACCAACAGCATCACCCCGCTGAGGTAGGCCAGCGGCACCCAGCGCGCCATGAAGCGCGGCTCCAGCTGGGCAATGATGAACATCGACACCAGGCCGATGCCGAAGGAAGAGGCCTGCTTCATCAGCAGGTCCCAGTTCTTGCCACTGGCCGAATACAGCACGAACAGGCTGCCGGCGGCCAGCGTCAGCAGGATGAGCAGCAAGGGGCCGTCGACGTGGATGCGCTGCAGGAAGCTGGCGCGCCGGCGCATCACGTCTTCGCTGGAGAGCATGCGATCGAAGTTGTTCATCACGGGGCCGTTTCCTGGGCGACTGTGGCGGGGCCGAACTCAGGCTTGAGCCGGCCGTTCTCGTCGAGCAGCCAGGCGTCCATGACCTGGCGTACCACGGGGGCGGCGACACCGGAGCCGGACTCGCCGTTCTCGACCATCACCGAAACCACGATCTTCGGGTCTTCGGCGGGGGCGAAGGCAACGAACAGGGCGTGGTCGCGGTGGCGCTCCTGGAGCTTGTTGCGGTCGTACTTCTCGCCCTGCTTGATCGCCACCACCTGTGCGGTGCCGCTCTTGCCGGCGATACGGTATTGCGAGCCAAGGGCCGCCTTGCGCGCGGTACCACGGGCACCGTGCATCACCTGCTCCATGCCATGGGTGACCTTGGCCCAGTCGGACTTGTCGCGCAGGACGATGTTCTCCATCGGGTTCTCGTCCACCGGCGGCTGGCCTTCGATGGTTTTGGCCAGGTGCGGGCGGTTCCACACCCCCTTGTTGGCGATCAGCGCGGTGGCCTGGGCCAGTTGCAGCGGCGTGGTCTGCATGTAGCCCTGGCCGATACCGAGGATCAGCGTTTCGCCCGGGAACCAGGCCTGGCGGCGGGTGGCGCGCTTCCATTCGCGGGACGGCATCAGGCCGGGGGATTCCTCGAACATGTCCAGCGAGACCTTCTGCCCGATGCCGAACCGGTTCATGTAGTTGGACAAGCGGTCGATGCCCATCTTGTGCGCAAGATCGTAGAAGTACGTGTCATTCGAGCGCATGATCGCCACATCCAGGTCCACCCAGCCATCGCCGGTGCGGTTCCAGTTGCGGTACTTGTGGTCGTAGTTGGGCAGTTGGTAGTAGCCCGGGTCGAACACCCGGCTGGAGGCGGTCACCACGCCACTGTCCAGGCCGGCAATGGCCACCGCCGGCTTGATGGTCGAACCCGGCGGGTACAGGCCGCGCAGCACACGGTTGAACAGTGGCCGGTCGATCGAGTCGCGCAGCTCGGCATAGGCCTTGAAGCTGATGCCGGTGACGAACAGGTTGGGGTCGAAGCTCGGCTGGCTGACCATCGCCAGCACTTCGCCGGTGCGCGGGTCGAGCGCCACGATCGCGCCGCGCCGCCCGCCCAGCGCCTGCTCGGCCGCTTCCTGCAGCTTGATGTCGAGGCTCAGCACGATGTCCTTGCCCGGCTTGGGGTCGGTGCGCTTGAGCACCCGCAGCACCCGGCCACGGGCATTGGTCTCGACTTCCTCGTAGCCCACCTGGCCGTGCAGGTCATCTTCGTAGAA
Source organism: Pseudomonas sp. GZD-209 (assembly GCF_049310485.1). Classification (NCBI taxonomy): domain Bacteria; kingdom Pseudomonadati; phylum Pseudomonadota; class Gammaproteobacteria; order Pseudomonadales; family Pseudomonadaceae; genus Pseudomonas; species Pseudomonas sp. GZD-209. The sequence goes on along the minus strand of NZ_JBMOWQ010000236.1, from coordinate 13,468 downwards.
CCGCTCGATGCCGGTCTTGCCGATGTGGTGGGTGCCGCTGTAGTTCACCGGGTCGAGGGTCTTCAGCTCTTTCTCGTTGATCCGCCCCACATAGCCCACCGAGTGGGCAAAGTGCGCGCCCTGCGGGTAGTGACGCACCAACTGCGCCGCCACTTCGACACCGGGCAGGCGGAACTGGTTGACCGCGATACGGGCGATCTGTTCTTCGTTGAGCTCGAACAGGATCGGCACCGGCTCGAATGGCCGACGCCCCTGCTTCATGCGCTTCTCGAACAGGGCACGGTCATCCGGGGTGAGCTCCAGCACCTCGACGATCACATCCAGCACTTCCTGCCACTTGCCAGGGTTGCCGGAGCGTTCGCGGGTCATCACCAGGCTGAAGCTGGGCCGGTTGTCGGCGACGATCACCCCGTTGCGGTCGAAGATCAGCCCGCGGGTCGGCGGGATCGGCTGCACATGCACCCGGTTGTTTTCCGACAGCGTCGAGTGGTAGTCGAACTGGATGACCTGAAGGAAGTAGAGCCGGGCGATCAATACGCAGACGAGCAGTACCACCGCCACGGCGCCCACGACGACGCGGTTGCGCACCAGGCGGGCGTCTTTCTCGTGGTCCTTGAGGCGGATCTGCTGCGGCATCGGCGGGCTTACAGGTTCATTTGTGGTACGGATGCCCGGACAGCACGGTCCAGGCGCGATAGATCTGCTCGCCGATCAGTATCCTTACCAACGGGTGCGGCAACGTCAGCGGCGACAGCGACCAACGCTGCTCGCTGCGTGCGCAGACCTCCGGCGCCAGCCCTTCCGGGCCGCCCACCATCAGGTTGACCGTACGCGCATCCAGGCGCCAACGGTCCAGCTCGCCCGCCAACTGCTCGGTACTCCACGGCTTGCCATGGACCTCCAGCGTGACGATGCGTTCCCCGGGCTGCACCTTGCTCAGCATCGCCTCGCCCTCCTGACGGATCAGGCGGGCGACATCGGCGTTCTTGCCGCGGGTATTCAGCGGGATTTCCACCAGCTCGAGCGCAAGCTCAGGGGGCAGGCGCTTGGCATATTCATGCCAGCCTTCCTCGACCCACTTGGGCATGCGCGAGCCGACCGCGATCAGACGCAGACGCACGACGCTTCCTTATTCCCGGTCTTTGAGCTTGTCGGAATACTCGTGCGCGTGCTCCGGGCTGTGGTGCTTGCCATCGTTGGCACGGCTCTGCTCGGCACCCAGCCACAGGCGTTCCAGGTCGTAGAACTGGCGCGCGGCGGCGGTCATCATGTGCACGATGACGTCGTTCAGGTCCAGCAGCACCCAGTCGCTGTCGCCCTTGCCTTCTTCGCCCAGTGGCTGAGCGCCCTTGGCCTTGACCGCTTCACGGACCTTTTCCAGCATCGCGTTGATCTGGCGATTGGAAGTACCGGTGGCGATGATCATGAAGTCGGTCAGGCTGTGCTTCTCGCGCACGTCGATAACCTGGATGTCCTGGGCCTTGACGTCTTCCAGCGCGGCCTTGGTCAGCGCGACCAGCTCTTCGCCACTGATGCCATTGATTTTCTGCTTGGTCATATAAAACTCGTTCAACTCATTGAATGAGGCGCCCGTGGGCGCCGTCAGTTGGACGCACGATACAGATCGTGCGCCTCGATGTAGGCCAGTACTGCGTCCGGCACCAGGAACCGCGCCGACTTGCCGCTGGCCAGCAGCTGTCGGATCTGCGTGGCGGACACCGCAAGCGGCGTCTGCCAGACGAACGAAATGTGCCCCGCCGGGCCGGACATGGCGGTGGGGTCGTTCTGTGAGCGCGCAGCCAGCAGGTTGCGCAGCTCGTCAGGGGGTTCGACATCAGCATCCGGGCGTTGCAGCACCAGGATGTGACAGTGTTGCAACAACTCTTCCCAGCGGTGCCAGCTGGGCAGGCCGCAGAACGCGTCCCAGCCCATGATCAGGAACAACTGGTCGTGCTCGTTCAGCTCGGCACGCACCGATTCGAGGGTGTCGATGGTGTACGACGGCTTGTCGCGCGCCAGCTCGCGGGCGTCCACGCTCAGGCAGCCGACACCCTCTACGGCGCTGCGCACCATGGCCAACCGGTCCTGCGCCGCCACTTGTGGCGTATCGCGGTGCGGTGGGCGGGCGTTGGGCAGCAGGCGCAGTTCGTCCAGGTGCATGAACTCGGCCACTTCCAGCGCACTGCGCAGGTGACCGATATGCACCGGGTCGAAGGTACCGCCGAGCATGCCGACGCGCCGAACTGCCACCGCCTTGCTCAACTCAGCAGGACTCCTGGCCGCGCAGCTGGCCGTCGCCGATCACCACGTACTTCTCGCAGGTCAGGCCTTCCAGGCCGACCGGGCCACGGGCATGCAGCTTGTCGGTGGAAATGCCGATCTCCGCGCCCAGGCCGTACTCGAAGCCATCGGCGAAGCAGGTCGGGGTGTTGAGCATGACCGACGCCGAGTCGACCTCGGCGATGAAGCGCCGGGCCTGGCCCTGGTGTTCGGTGATGATCGAATCGGTGTGGTGCGAGCCATAGTGGTTGATGTGCTCGATGGCCTGCTCCAGGCCGTCGACCACACGGATCGACAGGATCGCGTCGAGGTATTCGGTGTGCCAGTCGTCTTCAGTGGCCGGCTGGCAGTCGATGATCGCCTGGGTGCGCTGGCAACCGCGCAGCTCGACGCCCTTTTCCTGGAAGCGGCGGGCCATCTCCGGCAGGAAGCGCTCGGCCACGCGCTGATCGACCAGCAGCGTTTCCATGGCGCCGCAGATGCCGTAGCGGTAGGTCTTGGCGTTGAAGGCAACGCGCCAGGCCTTGTCCAGGTCGGCGTGTTCGTCGACGAAAACGTGGCAGATGCCGTCCAGGTGCTTGATCACCGGCACCCGCGCATCACGGCTGATGCGTTCGATCAGGCCACGGCCGCCGCGCGGCACGATCACATCGACGAACTCGGGCATGCTGATCAGCGCGCCCACCGCGGCGCGGTCGGTGGTCTCGACCACCTGCACCACCGCCGGCGGCAGGCCGGCTTCGGCCAGGCCACGCTGGATGCAGGTGGCAATGGCGCGGTTGGAATGGATGGCTTCGGAGCCGCCGCGCAGGATGGTGGCGTTGCCCGACTTGAGGCACAGGCTGGCGGCGTCGATGGTCACGTTGGGACGCGATTCGTAGATGATCCCGATCACCCCCAGCGGCACGCGCATCTTGCCGACCTGGATGCCCGACGGGCGGTAGCTCATGTCCCGCATGGCGCCGACCGGGTCCGGCAGGCTGGCCACCTGGCGCAGGCCGGTGATCATGCCGTCGATGCGCGCCGGGGTGAGTGCCAGGCGGTCGAGCAGTGCGGGCTCAAGGCCATTGGCACGGCCGTTGGCAAGGTCCTGTTCATTGGCTGCGGTGAGCGCGTCGCGGGCGGCGTCCAGCGCGTCGGCGGCGGCCTGCAGGGCGCGGTTCTTCTGCGCGGTGCTGGCACGGCCGATGACCCGCGAGGCCTCACGGGCGGCGTGACCCAGGCGGGTCATGTAGTCAAGAACGGACTCAGTCATGGGCTCGGTGTCTTGGCGAAAGGGGAAATCGGCTGATTATAACTGGCGCGCTTCGGTACGCCCAGCGGTGGGTGGCGGATGGTAGAAAATGGTGGGCATCGATGCGTAGGAAAGATGTAACCGCCCGTATCGGAATTTTCTCGCATCTATCGCGGGGCAAGCCCGCTCTCACGTGATTACTGGGTCCTGGGCGCCTACGTGGGAGCGGCGGTGCGCCGATGCGACTTGCCCCGCGATGGAACCAACCTGATTCAGCCTCGATTAAGCCATTCATTGCTATCATCCCCGGCTTTACCGCCACGAACCGCCCGCATGCCCGAACACGCCCCCTGCCCGGCCCGTGCCCTGCCTGACAGCTTTTTCGACCGCGACGCCCAGACCCTCGCCCGCGACCTGCTCGGCAAGGTGATCCGCCACCGTCACGGCAATCTCTGGCTGGCAGCGCGGATCATCGAGACCGAGGCCTACTACCTCACCGACAAGGGCAGCCACGCGTCCCTGGGTTTCACCGAAAAGCGCAAGGCGCTGTTCCTCGATGGCGGGCACATCTACATGTACTACGCCCGCGGTGGCGACTCACTGAACTTCAGCGCCCAAGGCCCGGGCAACGCGGTGCTGATCAAGTCCGCCTACCCTTGGGTCGATGCCCTGTCCGACGAAAACAGCCTGGCGCAGATGCAACTGAACAACCCCGACGCCAGCGGCAACCTGCGCCCGCCCGAACGCCTGTGCAACGGCCAGACCCTTCTGTGCCGGGCCATGGGCCTCAAGGTGCCGCACTGGGACGCCCAGCGCTTCGACCCCGAGCGGCTGTACGTCGAGGACTGCGGCATCCGCGTGCCCCGGGTGCTGCAGGCCGCCCGACTGGGCATCCCCCACGGCCGTGACGAGCACCTGCCCTATCGCTTCGTCGACGCCGAATACGCCCGCCACTGCACGCGCAACCCACTGCGCCGCGGCCAGGTCGAAGGCCAAGACTTCTTCATTCTCGAACAAGGAAACTGACCCATGGGCGAATGGCTCGACAGCCTGACCACCTGGCTTGGCGCCAACCCGCAGTGGCTGGGCCTGGCGATCTTCGTGGTGGCCTGCGTGGAATGCCTGGCGATCGCGGGCATCATCGTGCCCGGCACCGTACTGCTGTTCGCTGTCGCCGTGCTGGCCGGCAGCGGCGCCTTCAGCCTGGGCGAAACCCTGTTGCTGGGCTTCCTCGGCGGCCTGCTGGGTGACGCCATTTCCTATGCCGTGGGCAAGTATTTCCACCAGAACATCCGCCGCCTGCCACTGCTGCGCAGCCACCCGGAGTGGATCGGCAGCGCCGAGGCCTACTTCCAGCGCTACGGCATCGCCAGCCTGCTGGTGGGCCGCTTCATCGGCCCGCTGCGGCCGATGCTGCCGATGGTCGCGGGCATGTTCGACATGCCGCTGCCACGCTTCATCGCCGTCAGCCTGGTGGCCGGCGCCGGCTGGTCGGTGGCCTACCTGCTGCCTGGCTGGGCCACCGGCGCCGCCATGCGCCTGCCGCTGCCCGAGGGGTTCTGGCTGGATGCCGGGATCATCGTCGGCACCCTTGCGGTATTGATTGGCCTGAGCCTGAACAGCAGCATCCGCGACCAGCGCCACGGCACCCGCCTGGTCGCCGCGCTCAGCGGCGTGGCGGTGGCCGCCCTGTTCGTCGGCTGGCCGTACCTGAGCGAATTCGACCAAGGGGTGATGACCCTGGTGCAGGAACACCGCAGCCAGGCGCTCGACGGCGCGGTGGTGATGATCACCCGCCTGGGCGATTTCCGTACCCAGTTCTTCCTCGGCGGCCTGCTGACCGGGCTGTTGCTGTTGGCCCGGCAGTGGCGCCATGCACTGTTCGCAGGCTCGGTACTGATCGGCACGGCAATCGCCAATGGCACGCTGAAATGGCTGTTCGCCCGGGCCCGCCCGGAGGTGCTGAGTGACCCGCTGACCAGCTACAGCATGCCCAGCGGCCACAGTTCGGCGGCGTTCGCCTTCTTCCTGGTGCTGGCGGTACTGGCCGGGCGCGGGCAACCACCGCGCATGCGCCTGACCTGGGTGATGCTGGGCTGCCTGCCGGCCCTGGCGATCGCCCTGTCGCGGGTGTACCTGGGGGCGCACTGGCCGACCGACATCCTGGCCGGGGCGCTGTTGGCGTGTTGCGTGTGCGCGCTGGGCCTGACGCTGGTGCAGTATCGCCAGCCGCTCACGGCGTTGTCGCAACGGGTGTGGTGGCTGGTGCTGCCGGCGTGTGTCGCGCTGCTGGCGTTCTTTGTGCTGCATGCGTTGCCGAAGGCGTTGCTGCGTTACCAGTATTGAGGGCTGCTGCGCTGGCCCCTTCGCGGCTAAAGCCGCTCCCACAGGTTATACGCAGACCCTGTGGGAGCGGCTTCAGCCGCGAAGGGGCCGATGAAGAACTCAGGCGAACAGCTCACCCTGGATCCGCTCCAGCAGCGCCTGGATCGCCTCCAGCCGTTGCTGCGGCGAATCGATCGCCAGCAAATCGAGCTTGTCTTCTTCCATGAACGGCAACAGGTAGGCGAGCTGGTTGCCCAGCGACTGCCGCCCGTCCACGTCACGCGGCATGTCCAGCGCCTCGACCATCGGGTGCTCGCCCAGCGCCAACAGCAGCGCCAGCAGGTCATCGTCCTGCTCTACCAGCGGACTGTCGGCCAGTTCCGGCAGCCAGTTGACTTCGCCAACCAGCAACTGGTCCTTCTGCACCTCGGTCTGCTCGACACTGAAACGCCGCACACCTTCGACGCGAATCCCCAGCAGGCCGTTGTCCTGCTGCACGAAATCGCGGATCAGCGCCTCACAACCGATCGATGCCACCGCCGGCGGGGCCTTGCCCACCTGCTCGCCCTCGAGGATGCACACCACACCAAAGCCTGCACCTTGCTTCATGCAGCGGCCGATCATGTCCAGGTAGCGCGCCTCGAAGATCTGCAGGTCGAGCAGGCAACCGGGGAACAGCACGGTATTGAGGGGAAACAGCGGTAACGTCATCTCAAGTCCTCATGCCACCAGGCTGACCGCCAACGGCAGGAACACCGCCGTGGCCACCCCCATCAGGCTCATCGCCAGCGCGGCGAAGGCGCCGCATTCATCACTTTCCTGCAAGGCCACCGAGGTACCCACCGCGTGGGCGGTTACGCCAAGGGCCATGCCCCGGGCCTCGGGGCTGAGCACAGCGAAGCGGGTCAACAGCGCCGGGCCGAAGATCGCCCCGATCACCCCGGTGATCAGCACGAACACCGCCGCCAGCGCCGCCACGCCACCAATCTGTTCGGCCACCAGCATGGCGATCGGCGAGGTGACCGACTTGGGCGCCATGGTCATCAGGATCATGTGCTCGGCGCCGAACCACCAGCCCAGCGCCAGGCAGGCCAGCGTGGCGAACAAACCTCCGATTACCAGCGTAGTAAATGTCGGCCAGAACAGCTGACGGATGCGACGCAGGTTCAGGTAGAGCGGCACTGCCAGGGCCACGGTAGCCGGCCCCAGCAGCGTACCCATGATCTCGGTGCTCTTGCGGTACTCGGCGTAATCGATGCCGCACACCAGCAGCACGCCGATCACCACCAGCATCGACACCAGCACCGGCTGCAGGAAGATCCAGCGGGTTTTCTCATAGGCCGCCAGCACCAGCTGGTAGGCCGCCAGGGTGATACCGATGCCGAACAACGGATGATGGATCACCGCGTCGAGCGCGCCGTGCCAGTCGAGGGTCATGGCAGTTCCTCGCGCTTGCCCTGGCGGTGGATCAGCTTCTGCATCAGCACGCCAACGAACACCAGGGTCACCAGGCAGGAGATCAGCAAGGCGCCGGCGATGGCCCAGAAGTCGGCGGCAATGTCCCTGGCGTAGACCATCACCCCCACGGCCGGCGGCACCAGCAGCAACGGCAGGTAGCGCAGCAGGCTGCTGGCGGCTTCGTTGAGCGGCTTGCCCACTTCACCACGCGCCATCAGGAAGGCCAACAGCAGCAACAGGCCGATGATCGGCCCGGGCAGGATAGGCAGGAACAGATGATTGATCGCTGTCCCCAGCAGCTGGAACAGCACCAGCCAGGTCAACCCACGCAACAGCATAAAGACCTCCCGAAAGCAGGCGGCCATTATAAGCACGCCAAGCACGCGGCTATAAGGCGATATTCGGCGAAAAAGGCATAACTTGACTGCAACGGCTGGCCGTGCTGATCTTGCACCTTCGTACCAAATGACAACCTGGAGAGTCGCGATGCCCCATGTACCGGTTACAGAGCTTTCGCAGTACGTTGGTAAGGAACTGGGACGTTCCGCCTGGCTGAAGATCGATCAGCAACGCATCAACCTGTTCGCCGAGGCCACCGGCGATTTCCAGTTCATCCATGTCGACCCGGTCAAAGCGGCGAAGACCCCGTTCGGCACCACCATCGCCCATGGTTTCCTCACGCTGTCGCTGATCCCCAAGCTGATGGAGGACCTGCTGGTGCTGCCCGAAGGCTTGAAGATGGTGGTCAACTACGGCCTGGACAGCGTGCGCTTCATCCAGCCGGTCAAAGTCGACAGCAATGTGCGGTTGAAGGTGGACCTGACCGAAGCCATCGAGAAGAAGCCCGGTCAGTGGCTGCTCAAGGCCACCGTCACCCTCGAGATCGAAGGTCAAGAGAAACCGGCCTACATCGCCGAGCCGCTGTCGCTCTGCTTCGTCTGAAGGGCTGACTGAACACCTGTGGGAGTGGGCTTACCCACTCCCACAAACGCCCCAATTCACCCTTTCACGCATTGTGCGGCATACTCCATGCATCGTTCGGCCCGGACTCCGCCATGCGCTCCCTGCTACCCCTGACCCTGATCCTGCTGCTCGCCGCCTGCGGCGATGGCGAACCCTTGTCGCCACCTGACGCCCGCCTGCCCGACGGCGGCCGCTACCGGGGCCAGGTGGTCAACGGCCTGTTGCAGGGCGAGGGGCGCATCGACTACCCCAATGGCAGCTGGTACGCCGGCACCTTCAAGGATGGCCAATGGCATGGCCAGGGCGAATGGCACGGCAGCAACGGCGAGGTCTACCGTGGCCAGTTCGCCGCCGGGCTGTTCGAGGGCCTGGGCGACCTCACCACCCCGGGCAGCCACTACGCCGGCACCTTCAAGCACGGCCGCCGCGACGGCGAAGGCACCCTCAAGCAACATGACCAGACCTACCGCGGCCAGTTCAAGGACGACCAGTACGACGGCGCCGGCCAGCTCGACCTGGCCGACGGCAGCCGTTACCAGGGCCTGTTCGCCAAAGGCAAGCCCAATGGCGCCGGGGTACGCAGCGATGCCAGCGGCAACCAGTTCAGCGGCCATTTCATCGACGGCCAGCTGCAGGGCGCCGGCACCTACGACAGCGCCGACGGCGAGCAGTACATCGGTGAGTTCAAGGACAACCACCTCGAAGGCCGAGGGCGCTACGAGAATGTCGACGGCGATGTGTGGATCGGCGACTTCAAGGATGGCTCACTGGTGGGCCAGGGCGAACTGCTGGGCAGCGACGGCAGCCGCTACAAAGGGGCTTTTCGTGACTGGCGCTTCAATGGCAACGGCAGCCTGCAACTGGCCGATGGCAGCGAGTACATTGGCGGCTTCGCCGACGACGCCTACCAGGGCCATGGCCGCCTGACCCACCCCGACGGCCGGGTCGAGGCTGGCTACTGGACCAACGGCGTGCGTGTGCGTGACGAGAACAGCAAGCTGCTGCCCGACCCACTCGACCTGGCCCTCCTCAACCAGGGCAAGCTGCTGGACGATGCCCTGAGCAAGGTGCCGCGCTCGCTCCCACCCGTGCAGCTGTACAGCCTGGTGGTGGCCGGCGATGGTCAGCAAAGCGTGTTCATGCGCGAGGCCGACTACGTCAGCAACATGCTCAAGGTTCGCTTCGGCGCCCATGGCCAGGTGACCCTGGTCAACCACCGCGACCACCTCGCCGACCGCCCCATGGCCACCCGCGAGAACCTCACCCGCGCCGCCCGCGTGATCGCCGAGCGCAGCGGCCCGGAAGACCTGGTGTTCGTCTACCTGACCAGCCACGGCAGCCATGACCACCAATTGGTGCTCGACCAGCCGCGCCTGCAACTGGCCGACCTGACCGCCGATGAGCTGGCCAGCGCCCTCGCCCCCCTCAAGGACCGCGACAAGGTCATCGTTGTCTCCGCCTGTTACTCCGGTGGCTACATCGCCCCGCTCAAGGACGACCGGACCTTGATCATGACCGCCGCCCGCCCCGACCGGGTATCGTTCGGCTGCTCGGAAGAGGCCGACTTCACCTATTTCGGCGATGCCCTGTTCGCCCAGGCATTGAACCAGACCGATGACCTGAAACAGGCGTTTGAACTGGCGCGGCAAAGTGTTGCCGAACGGGAGAGAAGGGAAGGCTTCGAAGCCTCTGAGCCGCAGCTCTGGGCGCCGCCGGCAGTAGTCACGCACTGGCAGCGCCTGCGCCGGCAACAGGCCGAACAAGCCTTGCGCAATGGCACACAGCCAGTACCGGGCGAACAGGCAAAAATACCTGCCACCCACTAAGCTGTGTGTAACAAGGGAGAGACATCATGTACTTGACGCCTCAGCATGTCCTGCTTGCCGGTGCCACGGGTCTGACGGGTGAACACCTGCTCGACCGCCTGCTCAACGAGCCCACCATCAGCCGCGTGCTGGCGCCGACTCGCCGGCCGCTGGCCGAGCACCCGCACCTGGAAAACCCGGTGGGTGACCCGGCCGTGTTTCTCCCGCAACTGGCCGGCCGTGTCGATATCGCCTTCTGCTGCCTGGGCACCACACTCAAGCAGGCCGGCTCGGAAAACGCCTTCCGTGCGGTCGACCTGGACATGGTCGTGGCCTTCAGCAAGCGCGCCCGCGAGATGGGTGCGCGCCACCTGCTGGTAATCAGCGCGCTGGGGGCCGACGCAAAATCTTCGATCTTCTACAACCGAGTCAAAGGCGAGATGGAAGAGGCGCTCAAGCAACAGGACTGGCCGCAGCTGACCATCGTGCGGCCGTCATTGCTGTTGGGCGAGCGCATCGAGCCTCGACTGGGTGAGCGCATGGCCGCGCCCTTCTCCCGGCTGATCCCGGGCAAGTATCGTGGGATCGAGGCCTGTACGCTGGCCCGGGCGCTGTGGCGCCTGGCGCTGGAAGAAGAGGACGGGATTCGGGTGGTCGAGTCGGACGAACTGCGCAGGCTGGGCAAAAAGTGATCGCCCATTAATAAGCAATCGCGGGGCAAGCCCGCTCCCACGCCACCGATGTCTTGGGGGGCAGGCCCTTTCCTATCCCACTGGTGTAAATCTGGAGCTGCTGGCGTGGGAGCGGGCTTGCCCCGCAATGTTTCTAAAGCCCGCCTGTGGCGTTGAAGCCTACCCCCGCCGCCGTCAGCAACGACAACGGCAACAACAGGGTATCGAGCAACGCGCTCCCCGGCAGGTCCAGCCCCGGATAGGCCGGCGCCAGCGCACCGAAGTGATCTTGCGGGCAACAGCCGCCATTGATCACATACAGGTCCAGCCGCGTCCCGGCATACACCACCGGGGCGCCCGGCTTGTTCGCGTCCAGCGTGCGCACCGTGGCACAACCGCCAAGCTGAGCCAGCACCAGCAGCCCGAGCAGAACCCGCCTCAATCGTCGACCCCGTAGTGATGCTCACCCCAACGCGGCAGCATGTCCTGGGGAATGTTCAGCAGGTTGAGAATGCGCGCCACGACGAAATCCACCAGGTCGTCGATGGTCTGCGGCTGGTGGTAGAAGCCCGGCGCCGCCGGCAGGATCACCGCTCCCATCTGCGAAAGCTTTAGCATGTTCTCCAGGTGGATGGTGGAGAACGGTGCTTCACGCGGCACCAGGATCAACTGGCGTCGCTCCTTGAGCGTGACGTCGGCCGCGCGTTCGATCAGGTTGTTGCAGGCGCCGGTGGCAATCGCCGAAAGGGTACCGGTGGAACAGGGCACCACCACCATCGCCGCCGGCGCGCCGGAACCCGAAGCCACCGGCGACATCCAGTCTTCCTTGCCATACACACGGATCTGCCCATCGGCGGCGCCGGTGTACTCGGTGAGGAAGGCCTGCATCGCCTGGGGCTTGGCCGGCAGCAGCACATCGGTCTCGGTGGCCATCACCAGTTGCGCAGCCTTGGAGATGAGAAAGTGCACCTCGCGGTCCTCACGCACCAGGCAGTCGAGCAGGCGCAGGCCATACTGCGCCCCAGAGGCGCCGGTCATGGCCAGGGTGATGCGCTGCGGCCCGTTCACTTCAGGGCCTCGGCCAGCTTGCCATGCAGGCCGCCGAAACCGCCGTTGCTCATGATCACCACATGGGTGCCCGGGCGGGCCTGGCCCTTGATGCGTTCGATGATCGCTTCGAGGCTGTCGGCAACCACACTGGGCACCTTGCACTGGGCGGCCGTGGCGGCGAGGTCCCAACCCAGGTTGGCCGGGGCATACCAGATCACCTGGTCGGCATCGTTGACGCTTTCCGGCAAGCCATCGCGGTGCGCGCCGAGCTTCATGGAGTTGGAGCGCGGCTCGATCACCGCGATCACCGGCGCCTCGCCGACACGCTTGCGCAGGCCGTCGAGGGTGGTGGCGATGGCGGTCGGGTGGTGGGCGAAGTCGTCGTAGATGGTCACGCCCTGCACTTCGGCGACCTTCTCCATGCGCCGCTTCACGCTCTTGAACGCACTGAGGCCGTCGATGGCCATGGCCGGCACCACACCGACATGACGGGCGGCGGCCAGGGTGGCCAGGGCGTTGGCGACGTTGTGCTGGCCGGTCATTTCCCAGTCCACCACACCTTGCACCTCACCGCCGAACAGCACTTCGAAGCGCGAGCCGTCGGCGCTGAGCAGGCGTGCCTGCCATTGGCCACCCTCGCCGGTGGTCTGCACCGGGGTCCAGCAGCCCATGCCGATCACCCGCTCCAGGGCCTGCTCGGTGGTCGGGTGGATCACCAGGCCTTCGCTCGGGATGGTGCGCACCAGGTGATGGAACTGCCGCTCGATGGATGCAAGGTCCGGGAAGATGTCCGCGTGATCGAACTCAAGGTTGTTGAGGATCGCAGTGCGCGGGTGGTAGTGGACGAACTTCGAGCGTTTGTCGAAGAACGCGCTGTCGTATTCATCGGCCTCGACCACGAAGAACGGCGTATCGCCCAGGCGGGCGGAGACCGAGAAGTTCTGCGGCACGCCACCGATCAGGAAGCCCGGGCTCATGCCGGCGTGTTCGAGCACCCAGGCCAGCATGCTGCTGGTGGTGGTCTTGCCGTGGGTACCGGCCACTGCCAGCACCCAACGGCCCTGCAGCACATGGTCGGCCAGCCACTGCGGGCCGGACACATAAGGCAGGCCCTTGTTCAGCACGTACTCCACCGCCGGGTTGCCCCGCGACATGGCGTTGCCGATCACCACCAGGTCCGGGGCCGGCTCCAGTTGTGCAGGGTCATAGCCCTGGGTGAGCTCGATGCCCTGGGCTTCGAGCTGGGTGCTCATGGGCGGATAGACGTTGGCGTCCGAGCCGGTGACGCGATGGCCAAGTGCCTTGGCCAGCACCGCCAGCGAGCCCATGAAAGTGCCGCAAATACCGAGAATATGAATGTGCATGGTCGACCTCGCAAAACGTCGACGCAGGGTAGCCCAGGGCGCGGGAAATCGCACCCGCTGTTTCGCTCAGCCGGCCCTGGCGATGCCGTGTTTGCGCAGTTTCCGATACAGGGTGTTGCGGCTGATGCCCAAGTGCTCGGCGACATGGGTCATGTGCCAGCGGTTTGCTTCCAGTACTGCCAGCAATGCATCACGTTCGGCATTCTCAAGGCGAGCATGACCATTGTGGGAGGGGGGGGGGGGGGGGGGGGGGGGGGGGGGGGGGGGGGGGGGGGGGGGGGGGGGGGGGGGGGGGGGGGGGGAGGGGAGGGGGGGGGG
>NZ_JBMOWQ010000235.1:0-3643 GCF_049310485.1 Pseudomonas sp. GZD-209 | reverse complement strand
TTCTTTTATTCTTTCTCTGCTCTCCTTTCTTCTCCTCTTATCTACTCCCCCCCCCCCCCCCCCCCCCCCGCTCCCACGTTACGAACCAAGGCCGGGAGGTCCTGAAACTCGATCAGACCCTCATCGCACAACGCCACCAAGGTGCGCAGCACGTTACGCATCTGCCGCACGTTACCCGGCCAGGCGAAATCGAGCAGCGCCTGGCGCGCCGCAGGCTCGATAGCCAGCGCTTGCCCTTCGGCCTCCTGACCCAGCAAAAAGTCCAGCAACTGCCCTTTGTCACTGCGCTCGCGCAGCGCCGGCAGCGCCACCTCCAGGCCATTGAGGCGGTAATAAAGGTCTTCGCGAAAGCCCCCCTGCTCCACCCGCTCAAGCAAATCGCGGTGGGTGGCGCTGATGATGCGCACATCCACAGCTTGCGGCTCACCACCAATAGGCACCACCTGACGCTCTTCCAGCACCCGCAGCAACCGGGTTTGCAACGCCAGCGGCATGTCGCCGATCTCGTCGAGCAACAGGGTGCCGCCATCGGCCTGCAACAGCTTGCCACGCATGCCCTCCTTGCGCGCCCCGGTGAAACTGCCGCCGCGATAGCCGAACAGCTCGCTCTCGATCAGGCTCTCGGGAATCGAGGCGCAGTTGATTGCCACGAAGGGCTTGTGACGGCGAGCGCTGGCCTGGTGCACGGCCTGGGCGAACGCCTCCTTGCCACAACCGGTCTCACCGCGCAGCAGCAGCGGCACATCACGCTCGAAGACCCGCACGGCCCGGCGAAAGTCATGCTGCAACGCCGGGTCGAGCAGGCAGATGCCCGGCTCGGCGGCCTGGCGCGCCTGGGGCAACGCCGCCGGCACCGACCACACAGGTTTACGCGCCTGGCCCCGCAGGCTGGCGAACACCTGCCGGCCATCACGGGTATGCAGTGGCCACGCCGTGCTGCCTTGCGCCGTGGCACGGCTGAACAGTTCGTCATGACTACAGGCAAAGAACCGATCGACCGGCTTGCCCAGCACGCCACCGCGAATGCTGCCCAGCAGGTTCAGCGCGCTCTGGTTGGCGGCGCAGATCCGACCGTCGCCGTCGAACGCCAGCAAGCCTTCGCTGAACAAGCCGACCGATTCGGCCTGCAGGTGGAAACGCAGCAGCCATTGCTGCTCGAAGTGGCGCAGGAAGTAACAGCTCTCGATCATCTTCGCCGAAAGGTTGACCAGCGCCATGGTGTGGAACTGGCTCTGGCGCGACACGTCCGGCCGCGCCGACGACACGTCGAGCACCGCCAGCAGTTCACCGTGGGGGTCGAACACCGGGCTGGCCGAGCAGGTCAGGCCGGTATGCCGACCACGAAAGTGCTCGCCCTGGTGGATGGTCAGGGCCTGGCGCTCGACCAGGCAGGTGCCGATGCCGTTGGTGCCCTCGCGCGCCTCGCTCCAGTCGGCACCGAGCCACAAGCCGGCACGCTCGAAAATGCGTCGCTCGCTGGGTGCGGTCACGCAGTTGAGGATCACCCCACGGGCATCGGTGAGCAGCACCGCATGCCCGCTGCCCGAAAGCTGCTGGTGCAGGCTGTTCATCTCGTTGTCGGCGATCTGCAGCACCTGCTGCAGGCGCTCGCGGCTTTCCAGCAGGCGGCCGTGTTCGAGCACCACCGGGGCCTGGGCGCGCGCAGGGTCGAGGTGATAGTCCTCCAGGCAACGCAGCCAGGAGCGGGCGATGGAGGGGTCGCTGCCCGGCCCGCTGGCCTGGCCATGGGCGACAGTCAGCACTTGCTGGGCGTGGCGGCTGAACGGGTTGCTCTGCATTTGTTGTTGTTCTCCGCAGATAGAGCGTTGCGCCAGCATCCTCCAGGCACGAGCGCTTTGCAATGCTGGCTGACCACCGAGTCACCGGCTGTGCCATCAACGGTACAAAGTGTCACCCGGCCCGTGCCAGCCTTGGTACAACGCCGTGCCGACCCGCCTGGAAAAATGACCCAAGTCATTGATCTGCAAGGGCCCGCCGGCACTGGCCCGACCTTTGCTCTACGCTTGGTAACTCCGCAACAATCACAATGACCAGGAGACACACCATGCGTTACGCACATCCCGGTACCGAGGGCGCCAAGGTCAACTTCAAGACCCGCTACGGCAACTACATCGGTGGTGAGTTCGTTCCTCCGGTAAAGGGTGAGTACTTCACCAACACCTCGCCGGTGAACGGCCAGCCGATCGCCGAGTTCCCTCGCTCCACTGCCGAAGACATCGACAAGGCCCTCGACGCCGCCCACGCCGCCGCCGATGCCTGGGGCCGCACGTCAGTGCAGGACCGCTCCAACGTGCTGCTGAAGATCGCCGACCGCATCGAGCAGAACCTCGAACTGCTGGCCATCACCGAAACCTGGGACAACGGCAAGCCGATCCGCGAAACCCTCAACGCCGACATCCCGCTGGCCGTCGACCACTTCCGCTACTTCGCCGGCTGCATCCGCGCCCAGGAAGGCGGCGCCGCCGAGATCAACGAGAACACCGTGGCCTACCACATCCACGAGCCGCTGGGCGTGGTCGGGCAGATCATCCCGTGGAACTTCCCGCTGCTGATGGCCGCCTGGAAGCTCGCCCCGGCCCTGGCCGCCGGCAACTGCGTGGTGCTCAAGCCCGCCGAACAGACCCCGCTGGGCATCACCGTGCTGCTGGAGCTGATCGGCGACCTGCTGCCCAAAGGCGTGCTCAACGTGGTGCAAGGCTATGGCCGCGAGGCCGGTGAAGCGCTGGCCACCAGCAAGCGCATCGCCAAGATCGCCTTCACCGGCTCCACCCCGGTCGGCTCGCACATCATGAAGTGCGCGGCCGAGAACATCATCCCGTCCACCGTCGAACTGGGTGGCAAGTCGCCGAACGTGTACTTCGAAGACATCATGCAGGCCGAGCCGAGCTTCATCGACAAGGCCGCCGAAGGCATGGTGCTGGCGTTCTTCAACCAGGGCGAAGTGTGCACCTGCCCGTCGCGGGCGCTGGTACAGGAGTCGATCTACCCGCAGTTCATGGAAGTGGTGATGAAGAAGGTCCTGCAGATCAAGCGCGGCGACCCACTGGACACCGACACCATGGTCGGCGCCCAGGCCTCGCAGCAGCAGTTCGACAAGATCCAGTCCTACCTGAAGATCGCCCAGGAAGAAGGCGCCGAGCTGCTGACCGGCGGCAAGGTGGAACAACTCGAAGGCTCGCTGGCCACGGGTTACTACATTCAGCCGACCCTGCTCAAGGGCAACAACAAGATGCGCGTGTTCCAGGAAGAAATCTTCGGCCCGGTGGTCAGCGTCACCACCTTCAAGGACGAAGCCGAAGCCCTGGCGATTGCCAACGACACCGAGTTCGGCCTCGGCGCCGGCGTATGGACCCGCGACATCAACCGCGCCTACCGCATGGGCCGCGGCATCAAGGCCGGCCGTGTGTGGACCAACTGCTACCACCTGTACCCGGCGCATGCCGCGTTCGGTGGCTACAAGAAGTCCGGCGTCGGCCGTGAAACCCACAAGATGATGCTCGACCACTACCAGCAGACCAAGAACCTGCTGGTGAGCTACGACATCAACCCGCTGGGCTTCTTCTAAACGTCAATCATCGCGGGGGAAGAACCACCCCCCGCAGGAAGGGGGGTTCCCCCCAGG
>NZ_JBMOWQ010000234.1:0-12138 GCF_049310485.1 Pseudomonas sp. GZD-209 | reverse complement strand
TTTTTTCTCGTTCGCCCTTCCTGCCCACTTCCCCTCCGCTCTCCCTTTCTCTCCTCCCCCCCCCCGCGATGAGGCCACCATCGTTATCACGCCATTTGCGGTTGCCGTGCAGCAACCGCTCTGGCTCGCTTCCTGCAGTACCCATCACCATCGGCCCGGAACCCTTCCGGCCACCAAGAAGAAAAACAGGTGAATCCATGCCAAGCGATCAATCCGCCGGCGCGCCGGCAAGCTCCTCCGTCGACTTTGAAAAGGTCAATTCCGATTATTTCCAGCAACGTGAACTGAAAAAAGGTGCCGCCGGCTGGGTCCTGCTGGTAGGCCTGGGCGTGGCCTACGTGATTTCCGGCGACTACGCCGGCTGGAACTTCGGCCTGGCCCAGGGCGGCTGGGGCGGCATGTTCCTCGCCACCTTGCTGATGGCCACCATGTACCTGTGCATGTGCTTCTCGCTGGCCGAGCTGTCCTCGATGATCCCCACCGCCGGTGGCGGCTACGGCTTTGCCCGCAGCGCTTTCGGGCCCTGGGGCGGCTTCCTTACCGGCACGGCGATCCTCATCGAATACGCCATCGCCCCCGCAGCAATCGCCGTGTTCATCGGTGCCTACTGCCAGTCGCTGTTCGGCATCGGCGGCTGGATGATCTACCTGGCGTTCTACATCATCTTCATCGGCATCCACATCTTCGGCGTGGGTGAGGCACTGAAACTGATGTTCATCATCACCGCCGTCGCCGCCATCGCCCTGGCGGTGTTCCTGATCGGCATGGTGCCCCATTTCGATGCAGCCAACCTGTTCGACATCGCCAAGACCGACGCTGTCGGTGCAAGCAGCTTCCTGCCGTTCGGTTATGTCGGCGTGTGGGCCGCGATCCCCTATGCGATCTGGTTCTTCCTCGCCGTCGAAGGCGTGCCCTTGGCCGCCGAAGAAACCAAGAACCCGAAACGCGACCTGCCGCGCGGCCTGATCGGCGCCATGCTGGTGCTGCTGGCCTTCGCCCTGCTGATCCTGGTGGTCGGCCCCGGCGGCGCAGGGGCCGACGCCCTCAAGGCCTCGGGCAACCCGCTGGTCGAGGCGCTGGCCAAAGCCTACGGCGGCTCCACCTGGATGGGCGGCTTCGTCAACCTGGTCGGCCTGGCCGGCCTGATTGCCAGCTTCTTCTCGATCATCTACGCCTATTCGCGGCAGATCTTCGCTCTGTCCCGCGCCGGCTACCTGCCGCGCAAACTGTCGCAGACCAACAAGAGCAAAGCCCCGGTACTGGCCCTGGTGATCCCCGGGATCATCGGCTTCGCCCTGTCGCTGACCGGCCAGGGCGACCTGCTGATCCTGGTGGCGGTATTCGGCGCTACGCTGTCCTATGTGCTGATGATGGCCGCGCACATCACCCTGCGTATCCGTCGCCCGAAAATGGAGCGCCCGTATCGCACCCCCGGTGGCATCTTCACCTCGGGCGTGGCCCTGGTGCTGGCCTGCATCGCCGTGGTCGCCGGTTTCCTGGTCGACCCGCGGGTGGTGATTGGCGCTGCGGTGATCTACGCGGTGTTGATCGCCTACTTTGCGTTCTACAGCCGCCACCACCTGGTGGCCGGCACGCCGGAAGAGGAATTCGCCGCGATCCAGAAGGCCGAAGAGGCCCTGCACTGATCGTCGACCCGCGCCGCAGGCCAGCCCTGCGGCGCTCTGGAGATTCTGTATGGCAAGTTTCGTACACACGGTGGGCAACCAGCTCTACCGTTTCGACAGCCTCAAAGAGGTCATGGCCAAGGCCAGCCCGGCACGCTCGGGCGACTACCTGGCCGGGGTGGCTGCCAGCAACGATGGCGAACGGGTCGCCGCGCAGATGGCCCTGGCCAATATCCCGCTCAAGCACTTCCTCAACGAAGCGTTGATCCCCTACGAAGACGATGAAGTCACCCGGCTGATCATCGACAGCCATGACCCGCAGGCCTTCGCCCCGGTCAGCCACCTGACCGTCGGCGGCCTGCGCGACTGGCTGCTCGGCGAGCAGGCCGACGAACACAGCCTGCGCGCCCTGGCCCCCGGCCTGACGCCAGAAATGGCCGCGGCCGTGTCGAAGATCATGCGTGTGCAGGACCTGGTGCTGGTGGCGCAGAAGATCCGCGTGGTCACCGCCTTCCGCGGCACCATGGGCCTGCGCGGGCGGCTGTCGACGCGGCTGCAACCCAACCACCCCACCGACGAGCCCGCCGGGATCGCCGCCAGCATCCTCGACGGCCTGCTGTACGGCAACGGCGATGCCATGATCGGCATCAACCCGGCCACCGACAGCATCGCCTCGATCTGCGACCTGCTGGTGATGCTCGACAACATCATCCAGCGCTACCAGATCCCCACCCAGTCCTGCGTGCTGACCCACGTCACCACCAGCATCGAGGCGATCAACCGTGGCGTGCCACTGGACCTGGTGTTCCAGTCGATCGCCGGCACGGAAGCGGCGAATGCCGGCTTCGGCATCAACCTCAACGTGCTGCAGGAAGGCTACGAGGCCGGGTTGTCGCTCAAGCGCGGCACCCTCGGGCAAAACCTGATGTACTTCGAAACCGGCCAGGGCAGCGCCCTGTCGGCCAACGCCCACCACGGCGTCGACCAGCAAACCTGCGAAACCCGCGCCTATGCCGTGGCCCGGCACTTCAAACCGTTCCTGGTCAACACCGTGGTCGGCTTCATCGGCCCGGAGTACCTCTACAACGGCAAGCAGATCATCCGCGCCGGCCTCGAGGATCACTTCTGCGGCAAGCTGCTGGGCGTGCCGATGGGCTGCGACATCTGCTACACCAACCATGCCGAAGCCGACCAGGACGACATGGACACCCTGCTCACCCTGCTGGGCGTGGCCGGGATCAACTTCATCATGGGCATCCCCGGCTCCGACGACATCATGCTCAACTACCAGACCACCTCGTTCCACGATGCGCTGTATGCACGGCAAACCCTCGGCCTCAAACCCGGGCCGGAATTCGAAGCGTGGCTCGAACGCACCGGCATCTTCACCCAGGCCGATGGCCGTGTCCGCTTCGGCGACAACCTGCCGCCGGCCTTCCGCCACGCGCTCGCGCAGCTGGCCTAGGAGCGCCCATGGACCGACATACCCCTACCGAACAAAACCCCTGGCTGGCCCTGCGTAACCTCACCCCGGCGCGCATCGCCCTGGGCCGCACCGGCATCAGCCTGCCGACCAGCGCCCAACTGGACTTCCAGTACGCCCACGCCCAGGCCCGCGATGCCGTGCACCTGCCCTTCGACCATGCCGGCCTGCGCCAGCAGCTCAGTGATCGTGGCCGCGCCAGCCTGCTGCTGCACAGCGCCGCCAGCGACCGCAACCAGTACCTGCAGCGCCCCGACCTTGGCCGGCGCCTGCACGCGGACTCTGCCCAGCAACTGCGTGAGCACGCCCAGGCCAACCCGGCCGGCGTCGACCTGGCCATCGTCGTCGCCGACGGCCTGTCGGCCCTGGCCGTGCACCGCCACACCCTGCCCTTCCTCAGCCGCTTCGAGGAGCAGGCCGCCGCCGACGGCTGGACCAGCGCCCCGGTGGTGCTGGTGGAACAGGGCCGGGTGGCGGTGGCCGATGAAGTGGGCGAACTGCTCAAGGCACGCATGACCGTGATGCTGATCGGCGAGCGCCCGGGGCTGAGCTCGCCCGACAGCCTCGGGCTGTACTTCACCTATGCGCCCAAGGTCGGCCTGACCGACGCCTATCGCAACTGCATTTCCAACGTGCGCCTGGAAGGCCTGAGCTATGGCATGGCCGCCCATCGCCTGCTGTACCTGATGCGCGAAGCCTGCAAAAGGCAGCAGTCGGGGGTGAATCTGAAGGATGAAGCCGAGGTCCACAGCATTGAAGGTGACAATTCGGGCAAAAAAAATGGAAACTTCCTGCTAGGAGAAGGGTAAAAAACATGTCACGGAAGGCGGATTGCACTTGTAGGCTGCTTTAGGCAGCATGCAGTTGACTGCTGGCAATCCGCCGTATCCCCTAAATGGACACTGAGGCCCGCACATGCGAATCATCAAGGCTACCCTGGAGCACCTCGACCTGCTCACGCCGTTGTTTGTGAAGTACCGTGAGTTCTATGGCCAGCTGCCTTACCCGGACAGCTCCCGCAGCTTCCTGGAAAAGCGCCTCAAGCGCGGCGAATCGATCATCTACCTCGCCCTGCCCGTCGACGACGACAGCAAGTTGCTGGGTTTCTGCCAGCTCTACCCGAGCTTTTCGTCGCTGTCGCTCAAACGTGTGTGGATCCTCAACGACATCTACGTCGCCGAAGACTCGCGGCGCATGCTGGTGGCCGACCACCTGATGCGCGAAGCCAAGAAGATGGCCAAGGAATCGAACGCCGTGCGCATGCGCGTGTCCACCAGCAGCGACAACGAGGTGGCGCGCAAGACCTACGAGTCCATGGGTTTTCGCAAGGACACCGAGTTCGAGAACTACATCCTGCCGATCACCCAGGATTGATCATAAGCACTGCGCGAGGCTGTTCTCACAGATCTGCACAGAAGTAATGGGTGTGGCAGGGTCCTGTGGGAGCGGCTTCAGCCGCGAACACCGGCGCAGCCGGTGCCCTGCATGGCGTCGCTTGCTTCGCGGCTAAAGCCGATCCCACAGGTTATGCGTGAATCCATCGTAACCCCCCGCTACAAACTCTCCGGGCATGATTGCGACTTCGCCGTATAATCCCCATCCAGTCATGTGTGAAAAGTTACCTTTCCCCAGGTGAATCTACCCACGCCCAAGACGCTGTCCGTCATCGCGCGCCCGTGGAAGCGGGTCATGAACTCAGGTGCTGTACATGGATTTCAACCCGCTGGACCTCATCCTGCATCTCGATGCCTACCTTGATCTGCTGGTCACCAACTACGGCCCCTGGATCTACGCCATCCTGTTTGCCGTGATCTTCTGCGAAACCGGCCTGGTGGTGATGCCTTTCCTGCCGGGTGACTCGCTGCTGTTCATCGCCGGTGCCGTGGCCGCAGGCGGCGGCATGGACCCGGTGCTGCTGGCCGGCCTGCTGATGGCGGCAGCGATCCTCGGCGACAGCACCAACTATGTGATCGGGCGCACGGCAGGCGAACGGCTGTTCAGCAACCCCAGGTCGAAGATCTTCCGCCAGGACTACCTGCAGCGGACCCACGACTTCTACGCTCGCCATGGCGGCAAGACCGTCACCCTCGCCCGCTTCCTGCCTATCCTGCGTACCTTCGCGCCGTTCGTCGCCGGCATTGCCCACATGCATTACCCGCGCTTCCTGGCCTTCAGCATCACCGGCTCGCTGCTGTGGGTGGGCGGCCTGGTCACCCTGGGCTACTTCTTCGGCAATGTGCCGTTCATCAAGCAACACCTGTCGCTGATGGTGGTGGCCATCATCATCCTGTCGCTGGTGCCGATGCTCCTCGGCCTGCTGCGCGGCCGCCTGGGCCGCACCGCCAAGGCCCACTGACGCAAATGTGGTCGTTCAGCGCCTGGCGGCGCCGGCGCACCCTGGCCCGCTACCCGGTCGATGATCAACTGTGGCAGGCCATCCGCCAGCGCCTGCCAATGCTCGACGGCATCAGCGACGACGAAGACCGCTGGCTGCGCGAGGCATGCGTGCTGTTCCTGCACGACAAGCACCTGACCGCCCTGCCCGGGGTCGAACTGGATGACCAGCAGCGTCTGTTCCTCGCCGCCCAGGCCCAGCTGCCACTGCTGCACCTGGGTGAGCTGAACTGGTACCAGGGCTTCCATGAGCTCATCCTCTACCCCGACGACTTCGTCAGCCCCCAGCGCCACCGCGACAGCAGCGGCGTGGAACACGTGTGGGACGCCGAGCACAGTGGCGAAGCCTGGCAACAGGGCCCGGTGATCCTGGCCTGGCCGGGGGTGCTGACCAGCGGCGGCTGGGAGGCCTACAACCTGGTAATCCACGAGCTGGCGCACAAGCTCGACATGCTCAATGGCGACGCCAACGGCCTGCCGCCGCTGCACAGCGGCATGCAGGTCGAAGACTGGGCCAACGCCATGCAGCACGCCTACGACGACCTGAACCGTCAGCTCGACGCCAACCCCGACGCCGAGACCGCCATCGACCCCTACGCGGCGGAGAATCCGGCGGAGTTCTTTGCCGTCAGCAGCGAGTACTTCTTCAGCGCCCCCGACCTGCTGCACGCCGCTTATCCGAAGGTCTACCTTCAGTTGTCGCTGTTCTACCGCCAGGATCCGCTGGCCCGTCTGGCACGCCTGCAGGCCGAGCATCCGGACTACCGCGAAAACCACGCCTGACAGCCCCGCACATCAGGCCGGGCGTGGCATGCCCTGTCGGAATGTGCCTATAATCGCGCCACTTTTTTTTGATCAAACACGGGGGCATAGCCCAATGAGCTACAGCAAGATCCCGGCTGGCAAAGACCTGCCGAACGACATCTACGTCGCTATCGAGATCCCGGCCAACCACGCGCCGATCAAGTACGAAATCGACAAGGACAGCGACACCCTGTTCGTCGACCGCTTCATGGCCACCCCGATGTTCTACCCGGCCAACTACGGTTTCATCCCCAACACCCTGGCTGACGACGGTGATCCGCTGGACGTGCTGGTCGTCACCCCTTACCCGGTTGCCCCAGGCTCGGTCATCCGCGCCCGCCCGGTCGGCGTGCTGAACATGACCGACGACGGCGGCGGCGACGCCAAGGTCATCGCCGTCCCGCACGACAAGCTGTCCCAGCTGTACGTTGACGTGAAGGAATACACCGACCTGCCAGCCCTGCTGATCCAGCAGATCGAGCACTTCTTCGCCAACTACAAGGATCTGGAGAAGGGCAAGTGGGTCAAGATCGAAGGCTGGGATGGCGCCGACGCCGCCCGCGCCGCGATCACCAAGTCGGTTGCTGCCTATAAAGGCTGAAGCTGACGTGTGAAAAAGCCCTGCCTCGGCAGGGCTTTTTTGTGGGCGATGGAAAATTCCTACTCGCTCCTAGGCAAATGCCTGCGAGCCGAAATGTTTCCCACAGATCGCCTCCACATCGAGTTCATTTCCACACAGTATTCAGGGCGATAGACTCGCCACCATGAACTCATCCGGTGATCGCCTCAAAGCCCTCCTGCAGGAGTGCAACCTGACCCCTTCCGACTTTGCTGCCCAGCGCAACGTCACGCCCCAACACATCAACAACTGGTTCAAGCGTGGCGTGCCGCAAGCTCGGCTCGACGAAATCGCCGACCTGTTCTGTGTGTACCCGCGCTGGCTACGTAGCGGCGAAGGCCCTAAACATCCCGACCCTCTCACGCCTGCCCGCCCTGCCCTTGCCCCCACGCAAGCCCCTGCGCCGCTGCTGGCGCTGGGCACGCAAAGCGTGCAACTGCCCTTGCATCAGTTGCAGCAGGGTAGCCTGAGTGCCACACCCGAACTGTTCCAGCCAATCCCCCGCCAAGCCCTCGACAGCGTCGGCGTTGCCGCGCACAACGCCTTCTGTATCGGCATGCCGGCCAGCAACATGGCGCCGCTATTGCCCCAGGGCACGCTCCTGGCCATCGACTCCAGCCTCACCCGGGTGATCGAAGGCGAATACTACGCACTGCTGCACAACGGCCAGTTGCGCGTGCACCGACTCACCCAAGGCAACAACGGCACCTTGTGCCTGCACAGCCACGACCGCCTCAACTACCCGGTCGAGCGCTTCACCGCCCAGCAGCGCAGAACCCAGAAGCTGCTGATTCTCGGCTGGGTGTTCTGGTGGTCCTGCCTGCGCCCGGCGCGGCCATGCTGAAACACTTCGCACCACTTTTTGCTGGGCATCCCCGGTGAGCCCTAGTATGCTACGCGCCACATCACGCCCCCTGATGGTGCAAGCCGCATTGCAGAGGGCCTGGCGACGCCTCACACAGCCGTCCGCCATCTTTTTCAGGCCATGTTGCCAACCGTTTAAGGCGATTGCGGCTTATCAAAAATGAGCCAAGATCGTCCCCGAGAAGCCGGCCACAAGCCGGCTTTTTAATGCCTGCACTCTACCCCCGCATTTTTCTGCCACCGGGCATAGCCTGAGGCAGTCATGCGCGTCTTACCCGCGCCCATCGAACTAATGGATGAGGTCGTCGGCCAACCATTGAGCAATGTCGCGCTTGGCATGCAAAACACGCCAGACATCGATGTGGTCATCGCGCTCGACGTAGAACACCAGGTAGGGGTAACGCTTCAACGGCCAGCAGAACAACCCAGGCAGATCCAGATCGTGGCCATAGCGGCTGATACCCGATGTCGGATGGCGACTGATATGCCCGTAGCCTTGTTGAAGCGCATCGATGAATCCGACTGCTACTTGCTCTGTAGCCTCAGCAAGGTAGTAACTGACAGCATTCTCGACATCTTCGCGCGCGAGGACTCGGGGAATCACTGGCTTGGCCGTTGCCTTCACCCCCTGCGTACCTTTGCCCGCAGTGATTCGAAGTAGTCATCATCCACCGAGGTGGTGGGCGCCGAGCCTGCCCCGGCCAAAAGCAGGCCCCGTAGATGTTGCCGATCCTGATCCTTGCGGATCAGTTCGCGCACGTACTCGCTACTGGTGCTGTAGCCGCGCTGGCTGACCTGATCGTCAACGAACGACTTCAATGAGTCCGGCAGGGAAATGTTCATGGTGCTCATGGCTGCGTCCGCATTTGCCAAAATTTGCCAAAGCATACACCCCAGGAAACACTGTTAAAGCCCTACGTGACAGAAGGAGGGCCGAGCATTACCCCGGCGACGAAACGCCAGCACCAAGCCAGGCATGCAACAGCCCAGCCGGGTGACGTCCTAGATGCTCAGGGATGCAAATACTTGAGCACATACAGGGACAGTTCGCGGAACACCTCGGCCGGGATCCGCTCACTCAACGCCTGGGCCTTGCCCAGCGTTGCGCAGCAGGCCTTGAGCATGTTGCCGCGCACCTGATCATCGACCATGCCGGTATGCACCAGCTGGAAGTACTTCGGATAGGTACTGGGCACCTGGTCCAGGGACGCACGGCGAATCTCGAACAGCCCCTCTATATGGGGCGGCTGGAAGTACGCTTCATCGGCCTCTGCCGCCTGCGGCACCAGCTGCAACGCTGGGGAGCAGACACTGCGGCACAGCAACCTGCTCTCCCGGTCGGTCTCCATGCCGCGTTGATACAGGCTGATCTGCGAGCCGGGGCTCACCAGGCAGGCGGCCTCGAAGGCATCGATGATCCTTGCGGCATTGGCTTGCGACGCCTCGATCTTGCTGAGGGAAACGAAGCGTTCGATCTGGTCCTGGGCCACGCTCTTCACCCCGCGCTCCAGGGTGTTCCAGTGGCCGAATTCCTTCTGGCAGGCGATCAGGTGCAGCTCCAGCTGGTAACCCGCCTGCTGCGCCAGGGCCGGTACACCGGCGAAGGCAGCATCGTCCAGCGCGGTCTCCATGATGATGTCGTAGTGGTTGGCCAGCGCATGCTCGAAGAGCTTGCCGCCCAGCTGCCAGATGAACTGCTCGGTATGGGCGTAGACATACCGGCCACCGCCGGCCTTCATCTGCTCGTACTGTGGATGCAGCTTGCGATAAGCCGGGTCGTAGAGACTGACGTAGTCGTCATAGCGTTTGCTCGCCAGTAGCGAGTTGTTGAGCAGATAGGTCTTGCCCGAGCCCTCGGCGCCGGCCACGACCAGCATTCTCGGCGCTGGGTTGCCCTGGGCGTCGGTCCGTCGTTTGCGGCTGAACAGAAGGGGGTCG
Source organism: Pseudomonas sp. GZD-209 (assembly GCF_049310485.1). Lineage (NCBI taxonomy): Bacteria > Pseudomonadati > Pseudomonadota > Gammaproteobacteria > Pseudomonadales > Pseudomonadaceae > Pseudomonas > Pseudomonas sp. GZD-209. The sequence continues at coordinate 2,411 of NZ_JBMOWQ010000234.1, read as the reverse complement.
AGGGTTTCGAAAGCAGATGCAACGTCTGCGGCAGTGAAGGTATGGAGCTGGGACATGCTGGTCATTCCTGTTGGCTGCCCGGCAGTGGGCGAGCCAAAAAGGTAAAACCCGTTCAGACGATGCCTGCGGTAGATAACGCAGCCTATGGTCGCAACTTCAGCCTTTCACACACACCACCTGGCGCAGGGTATGCACCACCTCGACCAGCTCGCGCTGGGCCAGCATCACCGCGTCGATATCCTTGTAGGCCATCGGGATCTCGTCGATCACGTCCTTGTCCTTGCGGCACTCGACATGGGCCGTGGCGCGCCGCTGGTCATCGACGCTGAAGCGGCTCTTGGCCTTGGTGCGGCTCATCACCCGGCCTGCACCATGGCTGCACGAGCAGAACGACTCCTCGTTGCCCAGGCCGCGCACGATGAAACTCTTGGCGCCCATGGAGCCCGGGATGATGCCTAACTGCCCCTTCTGCGCCGACACCGCCCCTTTGCGCGTCACCAGCACTTCACGACCGAAGTGCTGTTCCTTCTGCACATAGTTGTGGTGGCAGTTGACCGCCTCGAGGCTGGCCTCGAACGGTTTGCCCAGCACCTTGCGAGTGGCTGCCACCACCGCCTGCATCATCAACTCGCGGTTGTGCCGGGCGAAATCCTGGGCCCACTCCACCGCCTCCACGTAGTCGGCGAAATGCCGGCTGCCCTCTTTGAAATAGGCCAGGTCCTTGTCCGGCAGATTGGCCAGGTGCTGGCGCATGTCGGCCTGGGCCAGCTCGATGAACAGGTTGCCGATGGCATTGCCGACGCCGCGCGAACCACTGTGCAACATGAACCAGACCCGGTCGGCTTCATCCAGGCAGACTTCGATGAAGTGGTTGCCACCGCCCAGGGTGCCCAGGTGCTGGCGGTTATTGGTCTTTTCCAGCCGTGGGTACTTGTCGGTGATGGCCTTGAAGCGCCCGGCCAGGCCTTGCCACTGCTGGTCGGCTTGCCTGGGCACGTTGTCCCAGGCGCCCTGGTCGCGGCGACCGAAGGTCTTGCCGTGGGGCACGGCCTGCTCGATGGCCGTACGCAGGCCATGCAGGTTGTCCGGCAGGTCACGGGCATGCAGCGAGGTCCGTGCGGCGATCATGCCGCAGCCGATATCCACCCCCACCGCCGCCGGGATGATCGCACCTAGCGTGGGGATCACGCTGCCGATGGTCGAGCCCTTGCCCAGGTGCACGTCCGGCATCACCGCCAGGTGCTTGAAGATGAACGGCATCTGCGCCGTGTTGAGCAACTGTTTGCGGGCCTCGTCTTCGACCGGCACGCCGTCGGTCCACAGTTTGATCGGCTTGCCGCCGGCGCCTTGCAAGGTGTCCATGTCATCGCTTCCGCAGAGCTGTTGCCGCCATGATACCGCCGAAGGTCGTAGACCGGCCGCTTGCCAGCAAGGTGGCACAGTGCTGTATGCTTGCCCGGTCTTCAGGGCGGGGTGAAAGTCCCCACCGGCGGTAAATCGAAAGATGAGCCCGCGAGCGCCCCGGCCATGCCGGGGGTCAGCAGATCTGGTGCGACTCCAGAGCCGACGGTCATAGTCCGGATGAAAGAAGGCGTCAGGCAGGGGCCATCCGGGCGCCCCTGCGCGCGCATTTTGTTCGCCCCGAGACGTTCATCGATCATTCACGAGGAGCGTTTCATGTCCACCTTGCTCAACAAGCAATTCCCCAATGTCACTGCCGCCATCGCCGCCTTCCAGGCCGGGCGCCCGGTGCTGCTGCTCGACGACGACGACCGCGAGGACGAAGCCGATATCGTCGCCGCCGCCGAGAACCTTTCGCTACAGACCATGGCCATGATGATCCGCGACTGCAGCGGCATCGTCTGCCTGTGCCTGGACGAAGCCACCGTCGACGCCCTGCAGCTGGCGCCGATGGTGCCGAACAACCAGGCCCGCCACGGTACCGGTTTCACCGTCACCATCGAGGCGGCCGAAGGCGTGAGCACCGGCGTCTCGGCACAGGACCGCATCACCACCATCGAAGCGGCGCTGCGCTCCACCGCGCAGCAGCGGCATATCGTCAGCCCCGGCCACGTGTTCCCGCTGCGCGCCCGCGACGGCGGCGTGCTGACCCGCCGCGGCCACACCGAAGGCTCGGTGGACCTGGCGCGCCTGGCCGGCCTGCGCCCGGCGGCGGTGCTGTGCGAGCTGATGAACCCCGATGGCAGCATGGCCCGGGGTGAGCAGGTGGCGGTGTATGCCCGGCAGTACAACCTGCCGGTGCTGACCATCGAGGAACTGGCGCGCTATCGCGAAGCCATGCTGGAGCTTGAGGCCGAGCCGGCCTGACAGCAGCATCGGGGGGGGGGGGGGGGGGGGGGGGGGGGGGGGGGGGGGAGGGGAGAGGGGGGGGGGGGGGGAGCGGGCAGCGG
>NZ_JBMOWQ010000233.1:0-5159 GCF_049310485.1 Pseudomonas sp. GZD-209 | reverse complement strand
CCTCCTCTTGTGTGTACCCCCCCCCCCCGAAGCCAGCCGGGGCTCTTCCCCCCCCCCGCGATGGGCCTGAAGCTCAACGCAACCCCAACGGCCCCTTCAAGAACGCATACAACCCCGCCGCACTCTTGCGATAGCCGTCAGCCGTCAGGTGCACCAGGTCTGGCCGCGCCAGCCCATTGGCCTGCCAACCGGCAATCGAGCACGGCCCCCCCATGAACGCCTGCCAGTCCCAGAACAGCGCCTTGTGCCGCTGTGCCAGTTGCTTCTGAATGCGGATCACCGACGCCAGCGGCTGTGGCTGACGCGCCGCGCAGCTCCCCGCCTTACGCCGTTTGATCGAGTCCGGCGGCCCGACCAGCAGGATTGCTGCTTGCGGCAGGTCCTTGCGCAGGCTGCGCAGCGTCGCCTCCAGCTGCGACTGGTACAGCCCCAGGTCGAGCGTGTCGTCGAAGGCCTCGTTGGTGCCATAGGCCAGGATCACCAGGTCCGGTCGCACAGCCTTGAGGCTGTCGAGCCAACCCGGCTGCCACTTGTCCACCACCTCCTGGCGGGCACCATTGATGCCCAGCGCCGAGTAGATCACCCCGGCATTCCTCTGCCCCTGCAGGTACCAGCCGCCCAACGCGATGTTGCCCCCGCCCTCGACGCCCAGTTGCAGCGGCAGGCCGAGATTGGCGAAGGCCGGGCTGAAGCGCCACTGCCCGTTGGTGATGGCCAAAGGGCGACGCTGGCCGCCGTTGGCCAGCAACGTGGCATTGCCGGTGGACTGGTACAGCGCCGAAACCTTGTAGCGCTGGCGGTCTTCATCACGCGCCTGCAACAGCACGCTGGAGCGGTTGGCCTGCGGCAGCGACAGGTAACCGCCAAGCGGGAACTGATTGCTCTGCTGGTTGCGTGCCGACACCAGTTGCCACTGGCGCCCCTCGCTCTTGATGATCACCCGGTCATTGCGGATACCCGGCACCGACGAGGCCGGCACCAGGCCGATGCCGCCATCGCCGTATTGCGCCTGCAGCAGGCGGCGCAGCTCACCGCTGAACAGGTCGGCGGCGGTGTGCGAGTCGCCCAGCTGGACGATGCCAACCGGCGCGCGGCCGGCATTGCGCAACTTGCCGGCAAGCAGGCCGACATTGCCGTCCTGGCGCACAACGGGCGCCGCTGCCGGCCGTGCGGCGGGCTGGGTGGCCACGCTGTTGGCGCCGGTGCTGCACGCGGGTACGGCGCTGATCAGCAGGGCCAGGCCCAGCAAGTGATGCCATTGGCGCATCTTAGTGTCCTGTAACGGTCAGGCCCGGCAAGCTGATCAGCGACAGTACCTGTGCGGCGATCATCTTCTGGCCCGTGATGGTGAAATGAATGCCGTCATCGACCCGCACCTTGACCCGCTTGCCCTCGGGCGTCAGCACCGTCGCGGCAAACCCGTCGTCGGTATAGCCGAGGATCGGGTTGGCCGACACATAGTGCTGGCCGAACAGCGCAGTCTGCTGCTGGTACAGGCCGCTCAGGTAGCCCATGGCCGTGGACAGCCGCGGCTTCTCCATGTTCGGCGGACCGACCCACAGCACCTGCACGTTGTGCGCACGGGCCTGGTCGAGGATCGAATCGATACGTGCACGATAGGCCACTTCCCACTCCGGCGACTTGAAGCGCAGGAACGGCTTGCCCTTGCCCTGGGGCATGTCCCAGGGGTCATTGGGGCCGAGGAACACCACCATCAGGCGGATGTTCGGTTCGTGGGCAAGGGTCTCGGCCACGGTTTTCGGCCAGTTGAAGAAGCCCGGGTAGGCAAGGCCGGTACTCTGCTTGCTGAGGTTGACCGTGCGGATCTGGTAGCGCTTGCGCAGGCTGTTGGCCAGGTGCGGGGCCACGCCCTGCATCAGCGAGTCGCCGACCAGCAGCACGTCATCGCCGGCGGCCAGGGAAACCACGGTGCCAGGTTGCAGCAAGGTCGGGGCAGGTGTCGCCGGCGGCGCTGCAACGGCCACCTGGGGCGGCAGGGCATGCTGGGGTGCGGGCGCAGGCTTGGCCACTGGCGCCGCCGGCAAGGGTTGGGCCAACGCCGCCGGTGTTTCCAGGTTGACCGTGACCACCGGCATCGGCGCGGGCAGCACCTCGGGCACTGGGCCTGCGACCTGCTGCTGCGCCTCTTGCAGTTGCTCGATGACGCTGTCGCGGCCCTGCTCCAGCGCCGCCGTCAGTTGCGCCCCGAAGCGCCAGGCCGGCAGTTGGCCGAGCAGCGGGATCTCGCAGCTCTGGTGGTACTTCTGCTGGCAGTACAGCCTGATCGAGTCCTGGTTCAGCCAGAACAACAAGGCGGTAGTGACCACGATCGCGTACAACGCACGGGCCGCGCCCATCTGCACCTGAAACAGCTGTTTGCTATCAGAAGCTTGCATAGATGAACCCCGGCACACCCGATTGCGACGCGAAAATCACCAGCGACACGCCAATCCCCAGCGGCACTGGGTACAGCTGCCAGGGCAGCCGTTGGCTGGCGGCAAAGCCCTTGCGCAGCACTGCCAGCCACTGTGGATAAGTGGCGATGTACAACACGCAGGCCAGCAGCATGAGGCCGGTGGCGCTGTTGAGCCCGGCCAGGCTCAGTTGGGCGATGTCGCCGAGCATCTCGACGGCGCCGTCCAGCGTCGGGCTGCGGAAGAAGATCCAGGCAAAAGCCACGTAGTGGAAGGTCATCAGGCGTGCCAACAGGCCAGCGCCGGGCATATTCGCGAAGCCTGGCAGCAACTGGCTGAACAGCTTGGAGAGGGCCAGGCCAACCCCGTGCAGCGCGCCCCACAGAATGAAGTTGATGCTGGCGCCATGCCACAGCCCGGACACCAGCATCGCCAGCAGCATGTTCAGGTTGCCGCGCCACACGCCCTTGCGGTTGCCGCCCAGCGGGATATAGACGTAGTCACGGATGAAGCGCGACAGGCTGATGTGCCAGCGCCCCCAGAACTCCTTGAGGTTGTGCGCGGCATAAGGTGCGTTGAAGTTCTCCGGCAGGCGGAACCCCAACAGCAGGGCGATGCCGGTGACCAGGTTGGTGTAGCCGCTGAAGTTGAAGTAGATCAGCAGGCTGTAGCCGTACACGCTCAACAGCACCTGCTCGGGGGTGAAGCTGCCCGGGGTTTCGAACACCGGGTCGACCCACTCGCTGCCCAGCCAGGCGCTGAGGAAGAACAGCTTGACCACCGCCAGCGCGATCAGCCCCAGTGCCCGTTGCGGCTCCAGTACCTGCCGCATGCCCTGCGGGCGGATCTGCGGCAGCATGTGCAGGGCGCGGTTGACCGGGCCGGCCACAAGGCTGGGGAAGAACGCCAGGTACAGGGCCAGGTCCAGCGCTGTGGCCGGCGCCAGTTCACGGCGGTTGATCGATACCAGGTAGCTGACCGAATGGAAGGTGTAGAACGACAGGCCGATGGGCACCAGCAGTTCCAGCAACGGCAGCGACACGTCCAGCCCGGCCGTCGCCAGCGCGGCTTGCACGCCCTCGACGAAGAATGCCTGGTACTTGAACAGGTAGAAGCAGCCCAGCACCAAGGTCAGCAGCAGCACGCCGCAGAACCGGCGCCCGGGGTAACGCCCGGCCAGCAGCCCAAGCAGGTACACCAGTGCGCTGTAGCCCAGCAGGATGTACAGCGAGTTCAGGCTGAAACTCGCCACCAGGCCATAGCTTGCCGCCAGTAGCAGGAGGTTCTGTAGCCGTGCACTCCAGCACAGGCTCCAGTAGACAATGAAGAACAGCGTGAAGCAGAGGCCGAATTCGATCGAAAGGAAGCTCACAACGTAGTCCGTTACGTGACATCAAAGGGGGGGCGCCAGCCCGCGGGCCAGAGGGCGCGGAGTATGGCAGAGGGCCAACCCCCTCACAATCTGAAAACGACTGGATTTGCAAGACATCCGCACCGGCACAAATGCTACAAAATAAGACCAAAGCCTTGCTGATTTGCTCCCCCTGCCCCGCTCTGCTAGTGTCGCGCCGTTCTGAATACCACCGAGACAGTCGCCATGGCCCGCAAAAAAGCCTCCATCGATTTCGAACAGTCCCTCGCCGACCTGCAAGCCCTGGTCGAGCGCCTGGAGAACGGCGAATTGTCGCTGGAAGAGTCGCTGGCCGCCTTCGAGCAAGGCATCGCCCTGACCCGTGACTGCCAGGGTGCCCTGGCCCAGGCCGAGCAAAAGGTGCAGATCCTGCTGGAACGTGACGGCGAGCTGGCTGCCCAGCCGTTCGACGCGGAGCCAGAGGCATGATCGCCGGTTACCAGGCCAGCGCCCAGGTACGGGTCGACGCCGCACTGGAAACGCTGTTCAAGGCCCCCTCCAAAGAACTCGAGCGCCTGTACGCCGCCATGCGCTACAGCGTGATGAACGGTGGCAAGCGCGTGCGCCCGCTGCTCGCCTACGCCGCCTGCGAGGCCCTGGGTGCGCCGGCCGAACAGGCCAACGGTGCGGCCTGCGCGGTGGAACTGATCCACGCCTACTCGCTGGTGCATGACGACCTGCCGGCAATGGACGACGACGACCTGCGTCGCGGCCAACCAACCACCCACAAAGCCTTCGACGAAGCCTGCGCCATCCTTGCCGGCGACGGCCTGCAAAGCCTGGCGTTCAGCGCCCTGCTCGACCCGGCGCTGAGCCCGCAAGCCGACAGCATCCGCCTGCAGATGGTCCAGGCCCTGGCCAAGGCCGCAGGCCCCGCCGGCATGGTCGGCGGCCAGGCCATCGACCTTGGCTCGGTGGGCGTCAAGCTCGACCAGCAGGCCCTGGAATACATGCACCGGCACAAGACCGGCGCGCTGATCGAAGCCAGCGTGCGCCTCGGCGCCCTGGCCAGCGCCCGCGCCGAACAGGCCCAGCTCGACGCCCTGCAGACTTATGCACAGGCCATCGGCCTGGCCTTCCAGGTGCAGGACGACATCCTCGACGTGGAGAGCGACACCGCCACCCTGGGCAAACGCCAAGGCGCCGACATCGCCCGCGACAAACCGACCTACCCCGCGCTACTCGGGCTGGACGCCGCCAAGGCCTATGCCCTGGAACTGCGCGACCAGGCGCTGGGCGCCCTCGCCGGCTTCGGCGACAGCGCCGAGCCGCTGCGGGCCCTGGCCCGCTATATCGTCGAACGCCGTCATTAAGCCCTGACCGGATCGCGGGGG